>NZ_BCBT01000037.1:0-61363 GCF_001320965.1 Pseudomonas sp. NBRC 111143
CCAAGAGTCAGTGATGTAGGATATCTTGCGGCTGTCATAAAGCTCATTCATCTTGGTCATCTTGTGCTCCTGAAGGGCGAACCCCTGAGTTTCGGTTTGGATAACGACGAACGCATGAGGGCCGGCTGTATTCCAGGTTAAACAAGAAGCAGACCTATCCGCCCTACAGGCTTGGGGGCCATGTTGGGTGAGGAATAACAGGGCCGGCAACTGGCAGACTTGTCAGTTGCTGGTTGCCTGTAGGGCTTCTATATTCAGCGCTTTTGTTTGTATTTGGATTGAGTCGGCTACGAGTATTCACAAAGCCAGCACCCTGTGTCGGCAGGGGAGCAGCATTCAGTCATGCAGCCACGGCTTGAGCTCGGCCAGGTTGCTGATGACCACTTGATGTGCCAATTCACTCCGTGGCTGTCATCCTGCTGCTGTTCCTGGTGCTGGTGACCTACGTGCCTTTCTTTTTGCCGGCGCGCCTTGCGCCGGGTCGGATAATCGACCGATACCTGCGCGGCACGCTGCGCAGCAGAATCTTCGGTTCCTACTGGCACTCAGGGACTGAACGCATGCAGCAACTGATTGATCGCACTTACGACTTCATCGTCTGCGGCGCCGGCACCTCAGGGTGTGTGGTCGCCGCTCGCCTTGCCGACCAGCCCGGCGTCCGTGTCCTGCTGATCGAAGCCGGCAGTGCCTACACCGGCCCGGAGGTCACCGATCCCGCGCAATGGCCGGCGAACCTCGGTTCCGAGCGCGACTGGGGTTTCGAGGCGCAACCCAACTCCGCCTTGAACGGCCGCCGCATGGCGTTGAACATGGGCAAGGGCCTCGGTGGCGGCTCCAGCATCAACGTGATGGTGTGGGCACGCGGGCACCGCACCGACTGGGACCACTTCGCCGAGGAAAGCGGCGACCCCGGCTGGGGCTACGAATCGGTGCTCGGCTATTACCGCCGCATCGAAAACTGGCAAGGCCAGCCCGACGGCCTGCGTCGCGGCTCGACCGGCCCCGTGCACGTCGCCCAACCTCGCGCGCCCCAGCCCCTCGCCTTGACCACCCTGGAGGCCGCCAGCCAACTGGGCATCCCCCGTTTCGATAGCCCCAACGGCGAGATGATGGAAGGCCCCGGCGGCGTCGCCATCGCTGACCTGCGCATCAAGCAAGGCAAGCGAGAATCCGTGTACGACGCCTATATCGCGCCGCGCCTGCACAACCCGAACCTGCACATCCTCACGCACGCGCTGGTGGCGCGCGTGTTGTTCCAGGGCCGCACGGCGATTGGCGTCGAGGTCGTGGTCGACGGCCAGTTGCAGCGTTTCCACGCGACGGGCGAAGTGATCCTGTCGATGGGTGCGGTGAACACCCCCAAGGTCTTGATGCAGTCCGGCATCGGCCCGGAGGCCGAATTGCGCGCGCACGGCATCCCGTTGCTCAACGTATTGCCTGGCGTGGGGCGGAACCACCAGGACCACGTCGCCTTCGGCTGCACCTGGGCGTACTCGCAGCCGCAGCCGGTCGGCGGCGGAGGTTGCGAGGCCACTTTGTACTGGAAGAGCGACGCCCGCCTCGACGCGCCGGACTTGCTGCACTGCCAACTGGAATTCGCCGTACCTTCACCCCCCGAGGTCGGCATTGCCCCGCCGGCGCAGGGCTGGACGATGTTCGCCGGCTTGGCCAGGCCCGTCAGCCGCGGGCAGTTGCGGCTGTCGGGCGCCGGGGTGCTGGACAGGATGCTGATCGAGCCGAACACCTTGAGCGCGCCGGAGGACATGGCCGCCGCGTTGGCTTCGGTGGAGTTGTGCAGGGAGTTGGGGAACCACCGCGCGTTTGCCGGGTTGGTGAGCGGAGAGGTCGTACCTGGGCCGCGGGATAGGCAGGGGATGGAGAGGTTCTTGCGCAACTCGGCGGTGAGTTTCTGGCACCAGTGCGGAACGGCGAAGATGGGCCGGGATGAGAGGGCGGTGGTGGATCGAGCGTTGAGGGTTTATGGGGTGAGCGGCTTGCGAGTGGTGGATGCTTCGGTGATGCCGCGGATCACCGTGGGGAATACGATGGCGGCTTGTGTGGTGATTGGGGAGCGGGGGGCGGACCTTTTGGTGGGCAGTCGAGCGGTGTTGTAAGGGGTCTGCTGATACGCAGCTTTCGAGGGGACGGGTGGGATAATGCACCGATGGAGCGTGTATTTCGCAGTTGGAAATCAGACTGGATACCGACCACGGGCTACCTGACCGGGCAACAAGTTCAACGAGACATTGGCCAATACCTGATGAGCCACTACAACTGGATCCGACCTCATCAGTTCAACGATGGACTGGCTCCGGCGAAAGCTGAAGAAAAACTCAAAACCGTGTCCGGGATGAGTTGACCACTACATATCGACGATAGGGCGTGAGCCGACGAAGCCCAGAGTTGCAGCCCCAGGCTTCTGTTTGCCCCGTGCGAGTATTGGGGCGGTTAGTTCAACGTTCTGAACTCAGCATCGATGGTTTCAGCTTCAACCCGCCATGCCTGGAAGAGCTGTCGACGCACCCGGCTTTCATCCAGATTGCTTTGCAGCTCTTGTCGGCGAGTATTGAGCTGAAGGTAGTCGGGGAAGAATTCTTCCTTGAAACGTTCAGCGTTCACCAGAGCGATGAAGTCCTGGCGCTGTTTTTCGAAGTTGTCGACCATCGTTGCAATGGTTTTCTTGAAGGCTTCTTCGCGTTTGTATTGCTCCCAGCTGTCCCACGCTTCGAGTGCCACACCCAGCAAAGCCAGGGCACCATTAGCGCCCTTGGCGAATTTTACTGCGCCCCAGGGTTTGAATTTCAGGTACTTGCCGATATCCATGCCAACCGTCTTGGCAATTGTCGAGATGCCATCTCGAGCGGCCAGTACCGTGGTGTTGTTGATGAGATTGCCCTTGAGCACGTGGTTGATGCCTTGTTTTCCGAGGGCTTTGACCGTCGTATTGAAGTGATTGACCTCACTGTCGAAGCCAACCTGCATCTTCTCGACCTCAAGCGTGATCGACTGGGTCTGGCGGCTGAACTCGTTTTGCAGCCGTGTAGCGAGGATGATGCCTTCGGCACCGACCTCTCGTTCGAAGAAATCGGTGAACGTTTCAAGGCTACAGCCTTTGGCCTGCAGGATCAGATCGGCGAAGTAGCGCGTGGCAAACTCGCGCAGGCTGATACGTGCTTCTTCGATCTGCTGACCGGTGCTTGCCAATTGCTTACCTAACCGACCATTGAGCTCTTCGAGTTTGCTGACTTCGAGGGAAACCTTGTGGTCGTTCTCGACAGCGATCGGCAGTTGGTTGTTGAGCACATCGCGAATTACGCTGGTGCGCATTTCATTGGCCAGCGCAGCGCTCCCACCATTGTGCTCAATCTTCGCTGTGGTCGCCGTCTGCAGGGTTGCGATATGCGACAGCGCCTTGAATTCTTCAAGGTTGGACAGCCAGTGCTCGGCCCCCAGGTCAAAGGGATTGGCAGCCACTGCAACTATCGAAAGATCGGCTGCTTCCTGATCGCTCAGACCAATCTGTTCGCGAAGCCTGCCCGTGACGTTATCGTGCTTGATCTGCAGATTGGACTGATAGTCCTGTTCGTCTTCAACATCAGCCACCTCATCGAAGCGACTGAGCACGAACACCGTGCGCGGCAACAGGCCCAAGGTGCGGAACAACCAGGTCAGGTCTTCCTTATGGCTTTCCTTGATCGGGTTGGTCGAGTTCATCACGTACAGCACCAGGTGAGATTCGCTCACATACTTCTTGGTGATGTCCTTGTACTTCTCGATGGCGTGGGTTTCGGCGTTTTCCTGCTCCTTGAAACCGAACAGGCCCGGGGTGTCGATCAGTACGAAATCATCATCGACCTCGTAGATTTTCACCTCGTTAGAGGACTCTGCATGACTGATCTTCATACTGGATTTATCCAGCTTCTCCATCCAGGCTGCCGCGATTGATGTCTTGCCCTCGGAGAAGCCGCCGATCAGTGCGACCTTGAGCTTTTCACCGGATACGCTGTTGATGGCGTTCCTCAACTTGCTGCTCAGGGCCCCGTCGATCGGCACGCCGGCCTTTGCACCCTGGTCGAGAAAACCTTGCAACCGTTCGAGCAGCGACAGTGCGTCGGCCTGTTGGGCCTTGAATGTCTTGAGGGTATTTTCCATTACAGTTTTCCTGCGATTTCGATTTGGCGGGAGAGCACTTTCAGGCGTTTGGTGGAGCGCGCCAGCGTTTCAACCTGGCTGGAAGCTTGCTTGGCAGGTGCTTCCAGCGCCCGATCAAGTTGCTCGATCGTCTTCTGCATTTCGCTTAGTGCGCTTTCCAGATTTTCACGTAACGCACTGCGCAGTTGTTCGGTAGCGCCGAGCAGGTTTTTATCGGTTGCCTGGCGTTGCTGAGATTTCTTGAAGTCGGAATCGAATGCGCCCCAGATCGCTTTGCCAACCGAGATCAAAGCGGTCAGTACCGAAGCCCCCACGAACCACAGGCTGGCACCGCCGGTGAAGGGGGCTGCTGCGATTCCCAGAAGGCTGGCGATCAGTCCCGCAACCTTGATGCCATTGTCGATTTTGATATTGAGTTTGAAAGGCTGATTGAACTTCATGCTGCCGAGCTTTCCATAGCTCGCGGTCAGTTCCTGAGCATGCTTTTCGAATCGCTTGAGAATATCGTCGGCAGCCTTCTGGAAGGTGCTCACTTCAACGTTGATGACCTTGGGTAACTGCTTGCCCAACGCGTGTTGCTGTTCCTCAAGCTGTCCGCTCAGGGCCGCCTTGAAGGCATCGTTGCTGATGTCTCCTTCGATCTTCGCATAGACGCTGTTTCGCACCTTACTGGCGAAGCCGTGGATCAAGGTCTCGCCTGATGATTCAAGGCGCTTCTTCAGCGCATTGAAGCTGCTGTTCAACTGACTCTTGGCGCTTTGCTCTTCTTCGTTGAGCTTGGCCGCCAGCGCCGAAAGCGTTTGTTGAACACCTGAGAGCGTGCCGGTGGTGTCGGTGAGTGCTTCATTGGCCTTATTGAAGTTGGCCCGAATGATCTTGGACTGGCCATCACGGATCAATTTCTCGTCGAGCAACTGCAGGAGGCCTCGCAGGCGAGACTTCTCCAGGAGTTCGTCGGCACCAAAGTCCGCGAGCACCTTGGCCCGACGATTGGCGTTCGATGAACCCGGCGCGAAGTGATGGGTCGAGGCAAGGAATGCTGGCAATGCGGTCAGCGCGAACACCTCCCGGTAGTGTTTGCCAAGCTGGTCGGCCATCTTCTGATCCAAGCCGGCAAGACTCGTGGTTTCGTCTTCGGAAACCAGTGGTCGGCCGTTCAGGGAGTTCTTGGGGCTGGTGATCTTCTTGTTGAAGATTGTCCAGACTTCGGTTTGTGCAGAGAGATGCTTCTTGATCTTCTCCAGTGTGCCCAAGTTCTGCCCATCGCCCGTCTGCGGAGGTGCTGCCTGGTTGGTGACGTAGAATACGGCGTGAGCAATTTGTACGGCGCGCTCGATCTCCTCCAGTACCAACCCTTCCTTGCCTTCGATACCCGGTACATCCAGCAAGGCGAAGGGGTGGCCGTCCAGCTCGAGGTCATAACGCTGTGTTTTCCGGGTGAAGTCGGCACTACCGTCACCGATGATCTGCCCGTCAGCGTGGACCTTCAGCTCGGTCACCAGTTGCACCAACTGAGTTTCAACTTCCAGGCGCTGTTGTACGAGCGTCCGTTGCTGCTCATTAGTCGCTGCCTGTTGAGCGGTAAGCGCCGTACAAGCATCGTCGCGTGCACGGGTGACTTCGGCTAACTTCTGCTCAAGTTCAGTGCGGGCGTGCTCGGCTTTCTGCCGTTCGGTTTCCAGTGTCACTGCAGCGCTGTCGCGTGCTGCCGTGGCGGTGGCCAACCGGGCAGTGGCATCGTTGAGCTGTAGTTCTTCCGGCATTTTTCTGAACAGGTTCAGCAGCGTCTGCCAGAGCGAAGCCGTGCTTTTACGTTCGGCGAGAAGGCTGTGCAAACGGGTAACGGCAGCTAGAGCATCTTTGTGTGCGTGCTCGTGTTGCTGGAGCGTGTTGTCCAATCTCTGTGTCAGCTCGCTGGACTGGGCATTGGCCCGATCCAACGCTTCGCGAGCCTGCTGGTAGGGTTGCTCGTACTGCTGCACTGCGGCGGTCAACTGCCGCGTGAGTTCATCAATTCGCGCTTCGGTCTCCTCAATGCTTTGTTGCAAGCGCTGGAGGTTTTCTTCAGTCAGTTCGTACTGTTCGTGCAGCTTGCGGAAGGCCTCCTGGCTCGCCCGCTTGCCTGGCTCCTGCAGCAGAATCCGCAACGTCTCGATGAGTGTCGACTTGCCTGCCCCGGTTTCACCATAGAAGGCAATGGTGAAGGTGTTCCACTCGGCATTCTTCTCCAGTTCCGCCAACCGATCGAACAGCGCGGTACGATGTTCGGTGAGCCGCCGCAGCGCTTCCTTCCTGGCCAGGTTCAAGGCTTCGTCGTCCGAAGAGTGCCTCAGCTCACCGATGATGAGGGCCAACTCATCGTTGATTTGCTGGTAAACCTCGCGGGGGCTGTTCAGTTCGAGAGTCATGTAGGGTTCTTCGGTGGATTTTTCGGGCGCCTGGGTTGGCGGGAAAGCCTCAGCATGAACGAGGGGTGGCTCAGGAGCGTTCGGCGTAATTGCTTTGAAACGTGTTTCGGTCAACACCTCGGGGAGTCGCTCCCAGTAATCTGTGTGACCGAAGTCGTTCATTTCGACGCTTTCGAAATGCTCGACCACGTTGCGTCCCAGGCAGGTTTCGCCCCAATTGAGCAGCAACGTCCGGTCTGTCTTCGAATACGCGTTGATCATCCTGCCTTGCAGGCGTTTGCGCATCTGACTCGCTTCAATGGCTGAGACCTCGACTGCCGCAGCCATCAGCAGTACATCGTTGATTGCCAACTGATGCCTTTTGGAGAAGCTTTTCAGACTGCTGACCACCACCCGACCGCCAAGAGAGTGGCCGATCAGATTGATGGTTTCGACCTGGGGGTGTTTGGTGCGCAGGTACTCTTTCAGTTGATCGAGCAGCACAACACCCATGCTCTCTGCACGAGCGCGGGCATCGCTGAAGTTCTTCAGACGGTCTTTGACCACGGCCCCCACCAATCCCAAGGAAGGACCGAAGCCCCCGGTAGCGCCGACCGGTACGAAGTTAAGGCTGCCCGCACCCAGCGACCAGAATGAAGCGATGTCGAAGTGCAGATAATGGTTTGATGGCCAGAACGCAAAGATATTGATGAAGTTACCGAGTTGCGCGGGAATTCTTTCAAGCAGGAGTTGCTTATCTTCGTCGTTGTGCCCGGCGCTGTAGCCATGGATGAAGATGTTGGCTTCGGTCGTGTTGGTGCTGGAGGACGGCGACGACTGGAACAGGAATGGCAGGGACATCGGCGGCTCCCTATCTGCAGGCGTGCTGCTTGCGGGGCGGTATTGGCCGAGAGGGGGAGTCTGAGTACTCCAGGCACAGATGCGATGAGGTCTGGCGCCTGAGGAGGGAGTCCTTGGCTTGGTCCATAGCTGCAACTTCCTTGTGATCGTGAACCGGGTTTCGTGTGGATGCCTGGAAGGGAATTTACCTCGTTTAGGTGGCATATTGCCATGCCTGGGGCAGGAACGACGCAGATTCCCTGCGGAGATCGGCGCAGGCGCATGGGCAGGAGGTCAACGCCACGGCGCAGTTAGTCCTCGGTGAAGTAGTCGCTATCCAGATGCTTCACTTCGTAGACCTGTTTAACGCTGCAGCCAAGGTTGTAATCGACCATCAGGCCGGCGAGTTCGGCACCATCGATAAGCACTACTTTGATGTCCAGGCTCAAGGCAGCGTCGCGGGCTCCGGCGGAGAAGTCGGATGTCGTGATGAAGACGCCTTTACGGGCGCGTTTACGGGTCAGCGCCCCGATGAACTTGTCGATCTCCGGCCGATGCACCGTGTTACCCCAGCGCTTGGCTTGCAGGTAGATGACATCCAGCCCGAGCTTGTCTTCCTTGATGATGCCGTCGATACCATCGTCGTTGGTTTGCTGGGTTGCGCTGCCGGCCTCTTTGCGTGAACCCCCGTAGCCCATGGCGATCATGAGATCGACTACTAATTGCTCGAAGAATGTCGGCGAAGCGGCGCGGACTTGGGCGAGGAGGTCGTCTGCCAGCGATGGCGTTGAGGAGCCATCGAGCGTTTGCCGGTTGGTGAGCGGGGAGGTGGTGCCTGAGCTGGGGGGAGGGAGGGTAAGGAGCGGTTTTGCGCACCTCGGCAGTGGTTTTGGCATCAGTGTAGGACGGCGAAGATGGGCCGGGATGAAGAGGTGGTGGTGGATTGAGCGTTGAGGGTTTATGGGTGAACCGGTTGCGAGTGGTGGATGCTTCGGTGATGCAGTGGGGGGAATACGATGGCAGCTTGTGTGGTGATTGGGGAGCGGGGGCGGACCTTGTAGTGGGGGGCGAAGCGTTGTTGTAGACAGGAAAATTCCTACGGGATACCGTTTCGCATTCCTACATTTATGCGCGCGATTTCCTTCCATGGATGCCCTGAAATCCCTGCGGACTGAACTGGCCGCGTTCGCCACCGAGCGCGACTGGGATCAATTCCATACACCCAAGAATTTAGCGATGGCCCTGTCCGGCGAAGCCGGCGAGTTGCTCGAGCGTTTCCAGTGGCTGACTCCAGAGCAAAGTGAGCGTAATGCGCTTTCGTCAGAGGCGCTCGAGGCAATCGAAGAAGAGATGGCGGATGTGCTGCTGTACTTGGTGCGTCTGGCGGATCGTCTAAACGTCGACCTTGAAATCGTTGCCCAGGCCAAGCTCAAGCGGAACGCAGAGAAATATCCGGTCAGTGAAGCCAAGGGCAATGCCGTCAAGTACTCGAGGCGAAGCGAATGACGCCTCGAGTGTTTTATCAGCCCTGCTCGCAGCCGATTGCTCGCAAAAACTTGCAGACCACCATTCTCAACCCAGTGCTGCTCGACGATATCGCGGACCTGCTGGAGCCCGAGTTACTGGCAGACCTGTATAAAGCCTACCCCGCAGGCAAGTTGTGCATCTGGGGGTTATCCTCGCCCAGAACCAGAAATGCCTGGCTCGCCATGGAGCCGGGCGACACCGTCATCTTCAATACCGAAACCGTCGTCACCGTTAGTGCATGTTTTACCCATCGCACACACAATCGCGAGCTGGCCTTGAGGCTCTGGGGCTGGGCAGATGCTGGGGCTGGAAAAACCTGGGAGAACATCTACTTCGTCACTGACGTTCGTCATCACGCTATTCGTTTCAAAGCCATTCAGGCACTAGCCGACAGTGGGCAGGATCGGTCTTTCTCTGGTTACGACGATGTGCAAAGTGCAGCCATTCTGGATCGTTATCCGGAGCTGGACCACG
Source organism: Pseudomonas sp. NBRC 111143 (assembly GCF_001320965.1). NCBI lineage: Bacteria > Pseudomonadati > Pseudomonadota > Gammaproteobacteria > Pseudomonadales > Pseudomonadaceae > Pseudomonas > Pseudomonas sp. NBRC 111143. The sequence goes on from NZ_BCBT01000037.1 coordinate 9,381, forward strand.
ATTACTTCCCTGACCACGTCACGCTGGATGAGGCGCGTCGAGACATCCAGTCGACTGATGGAATGGGGACACGACCTACCCGGTTGGAGCACAAGTACATCGTGCGTCACCTCTTCCAAGGCAAGCCCACTGGCCACTGTTGCATTTGCCTGAACGAGTTCCCCAGGCACCTGCTGGTGGCGGCACATATCAAGAAGCGATCGGCTTGTAGCACGAAGGAAAAGCTCGATATCGAGAACATTGCTGTCCCCATGTGCCGACTGGGTTGCGATCCGCTGTTCGAGCATGGCTATCTCGCTGTCAGGAACGGTAAGGTCGTCCGACATCCTTCGCGTGTAATGACCGAGGCTACGGAGAGCTACGTGGAGAGGGTGCTTGGCACGCAGGTCATGGGTTGGAGCAGGAAAAATCGGAAGTATTTCGATTGGCATCTGGATGCCCATGGGTTCGAGCCTGGTGTACTGGCTGATTTGGAGTGACGACATCGTAAGTTGATGGTCGTGGAGTGTGCGAGGTTGCAGGCCAGTGAATCGCCCCTGGTTTCCTAGGCACTCTCCACGCTCAGGAAATAGCGTTTCTCATACTCTGCTGGCGACAGCTGCAGAAATCCTGGCGATAAGGGTGATCGCGTCCGCTTAAAAATATGCGGACACCATCGCTCTTGAAGCCGGAGTTCGAAAGGTGAGTTCGCCGGACGCTTACCATCGGTCGCCCCAGTGTGCTAATTGGTCAAGCTACCCACTTTTAGGAAATTTCCTTCCACGCTAGCGGTTGCGAACAGATTCGCCCTAAGGCTACATTCCCCAAGTCGCAGCAAAATCCGCGACCAGGTGTAGGAACCTGCTGGTAAACTTGGCGCACGCACTAGGCGCCCCATCTCAACGGCTGGCGCCTTTTTTGCGCCCGCTGCGATGTCATGGCGGCTGTGTGTGGGCAGGCTTCGGCCTGGCCGGGTTCCAAGTTTCCCGGTATTCCTACCCCATGCACAGCTGCCACCCAATCCCGTAGGAAGGATCGTGGTAGCTCCAAATCGCAAACTTGGAGTCTCATGCATGCTTATTCGCATTCTGAGCAGGATCCTCGCATCCGCTCTCCGCCGCCCAACCTCTGCGGCCACCCCATCCCCAACGTTTTACCCGATCGACAGCCAATCCCTCGCCAAACGTGCCAAGCGGGAGGTGTCCCATGGCTGACCGTGAGCGCTTGTCTACCCTCCAAAGCTACGTCTGGACTCTCGAACTGCTAGGAGAGGCGCTGGTCCAGCATGACGAGGTGCTGGAATGTGAGCACAACCCGCAACTGAGCTTGCGTAACACAGCGGGCATTCATCAAGCGATCCGGATCATCAGTCGGCTGGCCAGAGAGCAGTTCGCGAAGCTGGAGGCTATGAAGGAGGAGAGGGGAGGGTGATGGCGTGCTGCCGTTGAAACACTGAATCCCAGGCACAAAAAAAGACGCCCAAGGGCGTCTTCTTCTGTTTCGGATTTGGTGGAGCCGGGGGGATTTGAACCCCCGTCCGCCAGTACTCCGCTGTCGGTACTACATGCTTAGCCGTGTCTACTGAGTTAATCCGCAGCCGCCCGACGGGCAGGGTGCTTTGGACGAGTTGGGTAAGTTTTAGTCGCTTTGCCCCCAACGTGCTACACGACGATCCTGTTCTGTATGACAATCACTTCGGGTTTACAGGCATCCCCTAGTGATTGCTGGAGCCGAAGCTACCAGGAGAGCGGGCTCAGCTGCTTACGCAGCGAGAGCGTAGCCCTCGTAGTTTTCGTCATTGGCAACTATAGAAAGTTGCAACAGTGGATTTACGAGTTCTGTTACCAACTCGGCATGCACCTAGAGTTTCGCTACCGGCGTCGAATCCTGATCGGCCCCACACTCAGCTCTAGCTGACGTATCTCTCGACACGTGCCGCCGAGTATACGCCTTTGCGCGGGCGGCGTCGACTGCTGGTGCCGCCGCCCGTTGCAACAGAGCGGCTCAGGCGCCGCTGCCGCCGGCCGAGCCGCTGCCTTTCTCGGTTTTCTCAAGACGCTCCAGCACCTTGCTGGTGATGGCGATGCACTCTTTGGTGTCACCTTTGGCCTGGGCGGCCTTGGCTTGGTCGACGTGCTCGGTGATGGCCTTGTCCAGGCCTTCGGATGTGGCACCGGCGGTGGCCATGCTGTCGTCGATCTTCTGCAGGTTCAAAGCGCACAGGTCATCGGCAGCGAATACAGGCGAGGCCAGCAGGGTGGCGGCCGCGAAGAGGGCGGAAAGCGCTGTACCTTTCATGGGTGTCTCCTGGTGAAGGCCTCTGGAAGGTGGGCCTGAAAGGTGGACTGTGGCCATTGGCCAAGGGTTCCATCGGGTTGATCGGGCGATCCACCAAACCCGTCGCGAGTAAAGAGGGTGAGGCAACGGGTCACGCGGCAAACAACCACACAGCCTGCCCTGGCATTCGGGACTATGCTTCCCAACAGCCGTTGATCTGGATCAATCGTTCCAGATGAAACGAGTTGGCCGCCTGGCCAGAATCCCTGCGATCGAACAGAACAATTCGACAACAGCGCACTCGATTACCGTGGGGGCAGTGAGCGCGAGGGTCACGAGCCCGAACGCGCGGATTACCTGAAGAGGAAGCACTATGTTCGGTTTAGAGGCCTTGGAGCTCGCCCGAATCCAGTTTGCGTTTACCGTATCCTTCCACATCCTGTTCCCGGCCATCACCATTGGCCTGGCGAGCTACCTGGCGGTCCTCGAAGGCCTCTGGCTGAAGACCAACGACAACGTCTACCGCGACCTCTACCACTTCTGGTCGAAGATCTTTGCCGTCAACTTCGGCATGGGGGTGGTCTCGGGGCTGGTCATGGCCTACCAGTTCGGCACCAACTGGAGCCGTTTCTCCGATTTTGCCGGTGCCGTGACTGGGCCTTTGCTGACCTACGAAGTGCTGACTGCCTTCTTCCTCGAAGCGGGTTTCCTCGGGGTCATGTTGTTCGGCTGGAACCGCGTGGGGCGGGGGCTGCACTTCTTCGCCACGGTGATGGTGGCGCTCGGCACGCTGGTGTCGACCTTCTGGATCCTTGCCTCCAACAGCTGGATGCAGACGCCCCAGGGCCACGAGATCATCGATGGCCGGGTGGTGCCGGTCGACTGGCTGATGGTCATCTTCAACCCTTCGTTCCCCTACCGCCTGATGCACATGGCCACCGCTGCGTTCGTGGCCACGGCGTTCTTCGTCGGTGCGTCGGCGGCCTGGCATCTGCTGCGCGGGCGGGATAATCCGGCGGTGCGCAAGATGCTGTCGATGGCTATGTGGATGGCGTTGATCGTCGCGCCGATCCAGGCGGTGATCGGTGACTTCCACGGCCTGAATACGCTCAAGCACCAGCCGGTGAAGATCGCCGCCATCGAGGGTCACTGGGAGAACAAGCCCGGCGAGCCGACGCCGCTGATCCTGTTCGGCATCCCCGACATGAAGGCCGAGACCACGCGCTTCAAGGTGGAGATTCCAGCGTTGGGCAGCCTGATCCTGACCCACAGCCTGGACAAGCAAGTGCCGGCGATGAAGGAGTTTCCGCCTGAAGACCGGCCGAATTCGACCATCGTGTTCTGGTCGTTCCGGGTCATGGTCGGGCTGGGCTTCCTGATGATCTTCGTCGGCCTGTGGAGCCTGTGGCTGCGCAAGCGCGGCACGCTCTATACCTCGCGGCCGTTCCTCCATCTCACGCTGTGGATGGGGCCGTCGGGGTTGATTGCGATTCTTGCGGGCTGGTTCACCACCGAGATCGGTCGTCAGCCGTGGGTGGTGTATGGGCTGATGCGCACGGCGGACGGGGTGTCGAACCACAGCTACGGGCAGCTCGGCTTCACCCTGGTGATGTTCGTGGTTGTGTACTTCGCGCTGTTCGGTACCGGTCTGGGCTACATGATGCGCCTGGTACGCAAAGGGCCGCACACCGGGGAGGGTGACGCACAGCCGCCGGGCGGTCCGGGGCAGAAACGCACGCCAGCGCGGCCGTTGTCGGCTGCCGACGATGGTGGTGCGGACCACGATACTGCCAGCCTGAACAAGGGGAACTGAGCCATGGGTATCGATCTTCCGCTGATCTGGGCCGTGATCATCATCTTCGGGGTGATGATGTACGTGGTCATGGATGGCTTCGACCTGGGAATCGGCATGCTCTTCCCCTTCGTCAAGGGCGAGCGTGACCGTGATGTGATGATGAACACCGTCGCCCCGGTATGGGACGGCAACGAGACCTGGCTGGTGCTGGGCGGGGCGGGGCTGTTCGGGGCTTTCCCGATGGCCTATTCGGTGGTGCTCGAAGCGCTGTACCTGCCGCTGATCCTGATGTTGGTCGGCCTGATCTTCCGTGGCGTGGCCTTCGAGTTCCGCTTCAAGGCCAAGGACGACAAGCGCCACCTGTGGGACAAGGCGTTCATCTGGGGTTCGCTGGTGGCCACTTTCTTCCAGGGCGTGGCGCTGGGGGCCTTCATCGAGGGCTTCAAGGTGGTAGACCGCCACTACGCTGGTGGCGCATTTGACTGGCTGACGCCGTTCAGCATCTACAGCGGCCTGGGGCTGATCGTGGCCTACACGCTGCTGGGTTGCACCTGGCTGATCATGAAGACCGAAGGGCCGCTGCAGAAGCAGATGCACGACTTGGCGCGGCCGCTGGCGCTGGTGCTGCTGGTGGTGATCGGCATCGTCAGCCTGTGGACGCCGCTGGCTTATCCACAGATCGCCGATCGCTGGTTCAGCATGCCCAACCTGATCTGGTTCATGCCAGTACCGGTGTTGGTGCTGGTGACCTTCTATGGGTTACTCAAGGCGGTGGCGCGCAACGCCAACTACACGCCGTTCCTGCTGACCCTGGTGCTGATCTTCCTGGGCTACAGCGGGTTGGGCATCAGCCTGTGGCCGAACATCATCCCGCCGTCGATCTCGATCTGGGATGCCGCTGCGCCAGCGCAGAGCCAGGGCTTCATGCTGGTGGGGACGCTGTTCATCCTGCCGTTCATCCTGGGGTACACCTTCTGGAGCTACTACGTGTTCCGCGGCAAGGTGACCCATGACGATGGCTACCACTAGGGAGTGCCGGGTGATGGATATCGAGGAGAAGAAACCGCTGTGGCAGCGCCTGGGCTGGCTGGTGCTGATCTGGGCGCTGAGTGTCGCGGCGCTGGGAATCGTGGCCTATGGCATGCGCATGTTCATGAGTGCGGCGGGGTTGAGTACGCATTGAGCCGGGTAGGAGCACCTTCCTGGTTCAAAATCTAAAGGCCAGCCCAGCCCTTGTGGGAGCGGGCTGGTCCCGCGATCACCGGCGCAGCCGGTGCCAGACACCGCAGTGTCTTTTTCGCGGGACCAGTCGGGACGCCGAACCGTCGCTCTCACAGAGGTCACGTCCGGTTTAATGGACGCTGTTGCGGGCGATTTCCAGATCGTTCAGCAGGCCTTTGGCCAGTGCGCTGAGGTAATGCAGTGCTGTGATGGAGGCCGGGGCGGCCTGTTCCTGGTCGCTCAGGTCGCGAATGCAGCCCAGCAATACCGAAACTTCCTCCAGCACCCGCTCCGGTGACAGGCCGGGTTGCACGCGGAACATGTCCAGGAAACTTGCGACGCCTGCGGTGGTGTAGTCGTTGGGGTGATCACTCATGCTAGAGCCCTCGCATTAGCGGGGCTGGGGATGAAGCGGGGTGGGTCGGGGACGATCTTTTTCATGGCGAATATCCAGTATCGATAGATGAAACCGCCGTTCATCCTTCTCACCAGATGAGGGTGGCAGCCGCGTATGGGGTGAGAAAACCGAGGATACTGGAACCCGGCCAGACCGAAGTCTGCCCATACACGGCCGCCATGACTGCAAGCCTGGGTCAATATCGTTCGGGTTTCTCACGCCCGGTCGCCAACTCGACGACCCAGCGACGGTATCCCTGAGACATTTCCCCGGCAATCAAGACGCTTCCGCAAAATGCGTAGGATAGTTCCCAGGAAGATTTGCTTGAAGCTGGCGGGCTGCAGATTCAGAAACGTCCTATCCGGCGCCAGAATTTTTTGTGGGAGCGGGCTTGCCCGCGAAAAGGACACTGCGGTGCATGGCACCGGCTTCGCCGGTGATCGCGGGACAAGCCCGCTCCTACAGGGATTGGGCTGGTCTCCAGATTTTGAGCAAGACAGTTGGCTCTACGATCACTTGCGCGCCTTGAGCACCACGAACTTCGGCGTCGCCGCGACCTGCTCCACACCGCGGAACAACCGCGACAGCTTGCTGTGATAGCCCAGGTGGCGATTGCCGACGATGTACAGCGCGCCGCCGACCACCAGCGCCTCCCGAGCCTGCTGGAACATGCGCCAGGCAAGGAAGTCGCCGACCACCTGCTGTTGGTGGAATGGCGGGTTGCACAGCACCACATCCAGCGACTGCTTCTGCTGCCCGGCCAGGCCATCATCGGCGCGAATGTCCACCGCGCGATCGCCCAGTGCCGCCTGCCAATTTTCCCGCGCCGATTGCACGGCCATGTACGACTCGTCCACCAGGGTGTAGTGCGCATCCGGGTTGACCCGTGCACTGGCGATGGCCAACACGCCATTGCCGCACCCCAGGTCGGCGACGCGGGCGCTGCCGAGGTTGCGCGGCAGGTGCGGGAGGAAGGCGCGGGTGCCGATGTCCAGGCCTTCACGGCAGAACACGTTGGCATGGTTGACCAGCTCCAGCACTGGGCTGTCCAGGCGGTAGCGGGTGGGGTAGGGCGAGGTGGCGACAGGTCGCTCCCCGACCGTGGCGATCAACAGGCGTGCCTTTTTCTGCGCAAGCGACGCCTGGACCGGGCCGATGTACTGCTCCATCAGGTCGCCGGCGGCGCGGGGCAGGTGCTTGATCATCGCCCCGGCGATCACCTCGGCGCCGGGCGCCAGCTTGCCTTGCAGGCGGATCAGTTGTTCCTCGAGCAATGCGAGGGTCTTGGGCACGCGAATCAGCACACGGTCGAACGGCCCTTGCCAATGCTCGCTGGAGGGTATGAAGGGCACGGCGTCGTAGGGTTTGCCATTGCGCGCGAGGTTTTTTTCCAGGGCCAGGTGGGCCAGGTGGGAGTCGCCGCTGCTGGTCACCTGCACATGGCCGGTGAGACTAGCCGCCAGGGCGCCGAAGCTGTCGTTGAGGATCAGCACGCGACACGTGGTTTGCGGTGCCTGGGCTGCCAAGTGGCTCAGCAGGTACTCGTCGGCAGCGTCGAAGGCTTGCAGGGGGTCGTTGTTCTGCTCCGGTTGACGGATCAGGTCGAGTTCGGCGAATGGGCTGGTCAGCAGGGGCATGGGGGAACGGGCTCGATGCGGCTTTGCCTGCGGTGGATGATCGCAAGCGTCAAAGCGTTCGATTCTACAGGGCTTTGCCGGTAGCGGGCAGTTACTTCCAGATCAGGCCGCGAGCGGCGGCAACTGCGGCGGCAGCGGTCTTGTTGGACACGCCGAGCTTGGTGATCACACTGCGGATATGGAAGTTCACGGTACTCTGCGACAACGAGAGAATGCAGGCGATGTCCGACGCGGTCTTGCCGTCAGCGGTCCACTTGGTGACTTCCAGCTCACGGTCGGTCAGGGCAGGGGCTGGGTCCATCAGTCTGCGGTGATGTTCGCAGATCAGTTCATGCAGTACGTTGTGCAGCCAGAGCAATTGTGCGCTCTTGGTCAGGAATTCGAGCGTCGAGACCTTGTGCTCGGGGCGGGCCACGCTGAGCTGGCTGGCGTGGTTGATGTGGTCGTAGAGCGACTGCGTCCACCCATGACGCAGGCCATGGCTGCAAGCGAGGCTGCGGTATTCGGGGGCTTCGTCGTAGAGCTTGTCTTCCCAGAGCACCGGGACCGTGGAGCGCCGGCTGAGGGCTATGATGGGGTCTTGCTCGATGAAGTTGCGATCCGCCTGATAGTGGGCATTCCATTCCTTTGGAAAATTGTTGTACAGGATTACATGGGCACGTTGCGCGGGAACATGCAGGTGCAGGGCAAGCCCCAGGTACTCCATGTCCATCTCCTGAACGAGTGCGATGGCGTGGTCGAACATACGTTCGGGGTGCCTTTCGCCCAGCAATATCTGGAGATTTTCCGGCTTCCAATGCGACATGTTGTTGCTCCAAGTGGATCCAAATTTCGGTGGCATCCATCCGAGTGTAGGAAAAGCTGACTAAAGCGCTGGAAATTTTTCGCTATAGCGTGTGCTATCGATATAGATTTAGTTGTACCGATTTTGTACGAGACCCTACAGCTCCTCGGTGTTCCTGGGCGTCACTTTGCGCCACACTTGGCGCATTCACCTCGGGAGTCCGTCATGACCGCCAGTGCCGACAAATTCACTTCACAAACCCTGCTCGATGTCCAACCTCTGACGCCGAACCTTTTCAGCCTGCGCGTAACCCGTGATGCGGGGTTCCGTTTCCGTGCCGGGCAGTTCGCGCGCCTTGGGGTGGCCAAGGCCGACGGCAGTGTGGTGTGGCGGGCCTACTCGATGGTCAGCGCGCCCCATGACGAGTTTCTTGATTTCTTTTCCATCGTGGTGCCGGGCGGGGAGTTCACCAGTGAGTTGAGCCGGCTGGGAGAGGGTGACACCCTGCTGATCGACCGCCAGGCCTTCGGCTACCTGACCCTGGATCGCTTCGTCGGTGGCCGCGACCTGTGGCTGCTGGCCACAGGCACCGGTATCGCCCCTTTCGTGTCGATCCTCCAGGACTTCGAGGCCTGGGAACGCTTCGACAACATCAAGCTGGTGTATTCGGTGCGCGAAGCCAAGGAGTTGGCGTACGTGGATCTGATCGCCGGGCTTGAACAGCGCGACTACCTGGCCGAGTTCGCCGGCAAGCTGCAGTTCATTCCGGTGGTTACGCGTGAGCTGCACCCTGGCGCGCTGAATGCGCGGATCACCACGCTGATCGAGAACGGCGAGCTGGAGCGGGCTGCGGGGCTTGAGTTTTCGCCGGAGCATTCGAGGATCATGCTGTGCGGCAACCCTGAAATGATCGACGAGACACGCAAGGTGCTGAAGGCGCGCGACCTGCAACTGAGTCTGAGCAAGCGGCCGGGACAGGTGGCGGTGGAGAACTACTGGTAGGAACGCTATCCGGGGCCGTATCACGGCCCCGGAACGTTTTGGTCAGGGCTGGCGGTTCTGCGCCTTGAGCAGGTCGCGGATCTCGGTCAGCAGGGTTTCCTGCGGCGTCGGCACCGGCGGGGTGGTGGGCGCCACGGCCTCTTCGCGCTTGAGGCGGTTGATCGCCTTCACGCCCATGAAGATGGCGAAGGCCACGATCACGAAGTCTATGACGGTCTGGATGAACTTGCCGTAAGCCAGCACCACTGCCGGGATATCACCCTCTGCAGCCTTGAGCGTGATCGCCAGGTCACTGAAGTCGACCCCGCCGATCAGCAGGCCCAGTGGCGGCATGATCACGTCGCCCACGAATGACGAGACGATCTTGCCGAAGGCCGCGCCGATGATGATACCAACCGCCATGTCGACGACATTTCCCTTGACCGCGAAGGCCTTGAACTCGCTGAGCACGCCCATGTTTTATTCCTTTGTAACAAATGGTGAGGTAAACGCAGTGTAAGCCACTAAAACGCTTCATGCGCTGCATTCAGGGCTACAGACTGCCATTAGAACGAATAGTTTTGTCGCACGCAGCAGCGCCCGAGGCACATCGGGCTTGGGCTATCATGGCGGTCTTTGCCCAGGAGACTGACCCGATGGCCAAGGCCAAGCGCTTGTATGGCTGCACCGAGTGCGGCGCGACCTTTCCCAAATGGGCCGGCCAGTGTGGCGAATGTGGCGCCTGGAACACGCTGGTCGAGACCATGATCGAAAGCGGCGGCGCTGCGGCGCCTGCCGGGCGTGCGGGCTGGACCGGGCAGCAGGCGCAGATCAAGACCCTGGCCGAGGTGAGTGTCGAGGAGATCCCGCGCTTCACCACCAGCAGCACCGAGCTCGACCGTGTGCTCGGCGGCGGCCTGGTCGATGGTTCGGTGGTGCTGATTGGCGGTGACCCGGGTATCGGCAAGTCCACCATCCTGCTGCAGACCCTGTGCAACATCGCCACGCAGATGCCTGCGCTGTACGTCACCGGCGAGGAGTCGCAGCAGCAGGTGGCCATGCGTTCGCGGCGCCTGGGCCTGCCGCAGGACCAGCTCAAGGTGATGACTGAAACCTGCATCGAAACCATCATCGCCACGGCGCGGGTGGAAAAACCGCGGGTGATGGTGATCGACTCGATCCAGACCATCTTCACCGAACAGCTGCAATCGGCTCCCGGTGGCGTGGCCCAGGTGCGCGAGAGCACGGCGCTGCTGGTGCGTTACGCCAAGCAGAGCGGCACGGCGATCTTCCTGGTTGGCCACGTGACCAAGGAAGGCTCGCTGGCAGGCCCGCGGGTGCTGGAGCACATGGTCGACACCGTGCTGTATTTCGAGGGCGAATCGGACGGACGCCTGCGCCTGCTGCGAGCGGTGAAGAACCGTTTCGGCGCGGTCAACGAACTGGGTGTGTTCGGCATGACCGACCGTGGCCTGAAGGAGGTCTCCAACCCTTCGGCGATCTTCCTCAACCGCACCCAGGAAGAGGTGCCGGGCAGCGTGGTGATGGCCACCTGGGAGGGCACCCGACCGATGCTGGTCGAGGTGCAGGCGCTGGTCGACGACAGCCACCTGGCCAACCCGCGGCGGGTCACCCTGGGCCTGGACCAGAACCGCCTGGCGATGTTGCTGGCGGTGTTGCACCGCCACGGCGGCATTCCCACCCATGACCAGGACGTTTTCCTCAACGTGGTCGGCGGGGTCAAGGTGCTCGAGACCGCCTCTGACCTGGCGCTGCTGGCAGCGGTGATGTCGAGCCTGCGCAATCGACCGTTGGCCCATGGCCTGCTGGTGTTCGGCGAGATCGGTCTTTCTGGCGAGGTGCGCCCGGTGCCCAGCGGCCAGGAGCGCCTGAAGGAGGCGGCCAAGCATGGCTTCAAGCGCGCCATCGTGCCCAAGGGCAACGCCCCCAAGGAACCGCCAGCAGGCTTGCAGGTGATTGCGGTGACGCGTCTGGAGCAGGCCCTGGACGCACTGTTCGAGTGATCGCACTTCTTGCAAGTGATTCTCAGTAGCGAGTAGCATTCCGCCACCTTGCGACCACCAGCTGGAGTGCGTGTGGCGGAGTCCGACCTCAAGCGCTTGTTCATCAAGCATGCGAAAACCCTGCAGGGGCTGCTGACGCGCAAGGTGCGCGATCCGCAGCTCGCTGCCGATCTGGTGCAGGAAAGCTTCCTGCGCCTGGCCGAACAGCAGCGCCAGGAAACCATCGAAAACACGCCGGGCTACCTGTACCGCACGGCGCACAACCTGATGATCGACCACCTGCGCCAGCAGCAGCGGCGCAAGACCGACCCGGTGCCCCACGAGGCTCTCGAAGGCATCGTCGAAGAACGCCCAGGGCTTGAGGAGCAGGCGGCGCGCGAGCAGCATCTGCGGCGCCTGCAAGCCATGCTCGAAGAGCTTCCCGAGCGCACCCAGCAGGTGTTTCGTCTCAACCGCCTGGAAGGCATGACCCACGCCGAGGTCGCCCGCCACCTGGGGATTTCCGACAGCTCCGTGCAGAAGCATCTGGCCAAGGCCCTGGCCTATGTGATGCAGTGCCTGCAGGACGGTGGATGACGAGCGGTTTACTGACAATTGCCCCTTCAGACGTCAGCCCAGACATAACCAGATCGCGAGAGAACCGTGTGAGCAGCGAGAACCAGCCCGAGCAAGCGATTCGCGAGCGGGCCGCCGAGTGGGCGGTGCGCGACAGTGCCGGCCCCTTGAGCGATGAGCAGCAGCGGGCGCTGGAGCAGTGGTGCGCCGCCGATCCGCGGCATGCCCAGGCCTATGAGTTCGCCCGCACGACCTGGGCCGATCTGGGGGCCTTGGGGCAAATCGCGCCGCCTGTGCGCCGCGCATCGCTCTCCACCCTGGCCCGACCAATGCCTCGCCGTTCGCGCCTGCGCCGGGCGATGACCGGCGTGGCTGCACTGCTGGTGCTGGCCTTTGGTGTCGCGCAGGCGCCGCAGTTGCTGCTGGACTGGCGTGCCGACTACATCACCGCGGCCGGCGAAGTACGCCGCGTGACGTTGCCCGATGGCAGCCTGGTCGACCTGGACAGCCGCAGCGCCATCGCCCTGGCCTTCGACGACCGCGAGCGACGTGTGCGCTTGCTGGCGGGGGAGGCGGTGTTCAGCGCCGCGCCTGTTTCGGCGCAGGAGCGCAGACCTTTCGTGGTCGAGTATGCCGGGGCGACCACCCGTGCGCTGGGCACGCGCTTCGTGGTGGGGCAGGCGGGCGAGGGCGGCTGGGTCGGTATGCTCGAGCATCGCGTGGCCGTCGATCTGCTGACGCCGCCAGCGCGTGGCCGTGCCGATCAGGTGGTCGAACAGGGGCAGAGCGTGCGTTATGACCACGCCCGTGGTGTGCGGTCCTGGCCGGAGCAGAATCTGCAGCGCGCCACCGACTGGGAGCGTGGCGTGCTGGTGTTCGAGCGTCAGCCGCTGGCCGAGGTGGTGGCGCGGCTCAACCGCTATCGTCCGGGGCGCTTGATGGTGGTGGATTCGCAGTTGGCGCAGCGCGAGGTAAGCGGGGTGTTTCGCCTTGACCAGCTGGCGGCGGTTGGCGGGGTGTTGAGCGATGAGCTGCAGGCGCAGCGGCTCGAGCTGCCTGGGTTGACCTTGATCTACTGATCTTTGCTCGGTGGTGGGCTTTTCGCGGGCAAGCCCGCTCCTACAGGTACTCCACTGATTTTTGTGGGAGCGGGCTTGCCCGCGAAAAGAACACCACCATGTATGGCACCGGCCATGCCGGTAATCGCGCACCCCGCCACCCCCCGCACAATCTTTTTTCATTTCCCCTTACTGACTTTTCCATCCCCGCACGTCTGATTGTTGAGATTGATTTTCATTACTAGAAAACGCCAACAACAGACGAGCCTTCGCAGTGACCACGCCACGACAACAGCCCCTTCGACCTTTCGGTCGCCTCGCCCTGGCCAGCAGCCTGGTCCTGGGCACCTGTGCCATGCCGATGGGGATCGGTATGGCGCACGCCGCGCCAGCGACCAATGCCGCCAGCCGCCAGATGATCCAGTTCGACATCCCGGCCCAGGCCCTCGACAGTGCCGTGCTGGCCTACGCCGAGCAGTCGGGCGTGCAGGTGTTCTTCGACAGCCGCAAGCTGGCCGGGCTCAACAGTGCCGGCCTGCACGGCGCGCATGCCGCTGAAGACGGCCTGCGCCAGCTGCTGCAGGGCACCCCGGTGCGCTATCGCTTCAGTGCGGCCGGCCAGGTAGGGCTGGAGCGGGTGGAGGCCGATGGCCAGGCGCTGGAGCTGGGGACTACTCATGTCGAGTCGACCCGTGACGGCGACTGGGTCTACATGACCCCGCGCTCGGTCAGCGTCGTCACCCGCAAGCAGATCGACCAGCGCCCGCCGCGCCACGCCGCCGACATGCTCGAGCAGACCGCCGGGGTATACACCGCGGTCAACCAGCGCGACCCCGGGCTCTCGGTGAACATTCGCGGCGTGCAGGACTATGGCCGGGTCAACATGAACATCGATGGCATGCGCCAGAACTTCAGCGTCAATGGCCATCAGCAGCGCAACGGCGTGATGTTCATCGACCCCGAGTTCGTGCAGAACGTCGAGATCGACAAGGGCACCTCCGCCGGCATGGGCGGCGCCGGGGTGATCGGCGGGATCGCCAGCTTCGCCACCCTCGACGCCCGCGACCTGCTCGCCCCTGGCAAGGAAATCGGCGGCCGCCTGCGCGCCGGGCATGGTATCGGCGAGCTGGGCAACGGCACCTACTTCAACGGCAGTGCGCTGTTCGCCGTGGGCAACGAGGTCGGCGATATCCTGGTCGGCCACAGCGAACGGCATTTCGGCGACTACCGCAGCGGCACGCAGAACGCCGGCAACCTCGGCACCCAGATGCGCGGCAAGCTCGAAGACCGTCAGGCCTGGAAGAGCTGGCTCAACGGCGAGGTCGGAGGCATGGACAGCGTGACCCGCTCGCAGATCTTCAAGCTCGGCCTGAACCTGCCCGATGAGCAGCGTCTGCAGTTCAGCTACTTCGAGATCGACACCGACAGCAAGGACGCCTGGACGGTAAAGGACTCCGGCAGCCACGACTACTACTACCGCGTCACCGGCACCAACGACATCAACGCCAGGAACGCGGCCCTGGACTACAGCTTCAACCCCAACGAGCTGATCGACTTCAAGGCCAAGCTCTACTACGTCACCACCCGCCAGGATCGCTGGAACGCCAATAACGCCTCGTCCGAGAACAGCGGCAACCGTGTCGAGGACTACACCGATCGCTACCAGACCGACACCTGGGGTCTGCAGTTGCAGAACACCTCGCGCTGGCATCTGTTCCAGGCCGACAGCCTCACGTTCAACTATGGCAGCGAGGCTTTCCAGGACACCTTCCGCCCCAGCACCAACCGTATCGCGGCGGTCAACGAGACCGAGTCGCTGCCGTACGTGCAGGGCGCGAACCCCAAGGGCAAGCGGGTCATGGCCAGCCTGTTCGGCAACCTCAGCTACGAGCATGACGACTGGCTGGTGGTCGATGCCGGGCTGCGCTATGACCGCTATCGCCTGACCGGCAAGACCGGCGTCACGACCTGGATGTACCCCGAGGGTGTCACCGAGACCAACCTGCGCCGTCAGCGCACCGACCTGTTGTTCGAGGAAGATCGCGAGGAAGGCCGCTTCTCGCCGACCTTCGGCATCGCCGTGAAGCCGGGGCTGGACTGGCTGCAGGTCTACACCCGCTGGGGCCGTGGCTGGCGTCCGCCGGCGGTGACCGAGGCGTACATGAGCGGCCGCCCGCATGGCGGGGGCAACGAGATGGTCTATCCCAACCCCTTCCTCAAGGCCGAGGAATCGCACAACTGGGAGTTGGGGCTGAACATCTTCAAGGAGTCGCTGCTGCGCAGTGGCGACCGCTTCGCCGCCAAGATCGCCTACTTCGACACCCGTATCGACAACTTCTCGTTTCTCGACACCAACGCCAGCCTGCCGGGCTCCAGCGTATCGGGCATCGCCCTGGGCCGCTCGGTGTACCAGAACAACCTCGAGACCACACAGTTTCGTGGCGTGGAATACAGCCTCGACTACGACGCCGGCGATTACTACGGCCAGCTCAGCTACACCCACATGATCGGCAGCAACGACTTCTGCTCCAACCAGTTCTACCTCGGCGGCGCCCAGCAACTGGTCAGCGCCGGTACCGTGCTGCGCCCGGTGCAGGTTGGCAGCCGCATCATCATGCTGCCGGTGCGGGTCTCGCGCGCCGAGGCCAATGCCACCGAGAACAACCGCATCAGCTGCGGCGACATCATGGGCAACGCCTCCTATATGCCGGCCGACCGTGGCTCGCTGACTCTGGGCATGCGTTTTCTCGACAAGACCCTGGATGTCGGCATGCGCCTGCGCTACAGCGAGGGCAATGGCAAGAACCTCGACACCCACGGCTACAGCCAGATCGACCAGGCCATGTGGCCCAAATACAAGGTCTACGACCTGTACGCCAGCTACTGGATGACCCCCAGCCTGAACCTTGCGCTGTCGTTGGAGAACGCCACCGACGAGGCCTATTTCGTCGCCATGGGCGACGTCAACAACCTGTCCCTGGCCCGCGGCCGGACCCTGAGCGGCATGCTCGAATACCGATTCTGAAACACCTGCGTTCGCCCACTCCGGGCAACACGAGGGCAAGACGCCTTCGTTCAAACCAAGCAGCACAGAGGAACCGTCATGACTATTTCCGTCACCTACGATCCAGCATTCGGCAGCGCCACCGTCGACGACTACCTGGCCTTCTGGAGCGCAGGTTTCGTCACTGCCGGTCACGGCTACAGCAACACCGGCGGCTTCAGCAACGGCAGCCGTGATGGCGACCAGTACGCCACCCACGGCGCCAACGGTTCGGACTACGCCTTCATCGCCGACTCCGACACTTCCAACGGCCTGCACTACGTCTTCGATCCGCTGAAGGCGCCGGGCGACAACCTGAACCACTACCTGTGGGGTTCGCTGGACAACGTCAGCCTGGGCGAAGTGCTCGGCGGTGGCGGCGGCAGCGACTTCAGCCTGAGCAACTACGTGGTCAGCTTCAACGGCCTGGACCTGGATGCCGCGCTGGGTGCCGGTCGTGCCGGCAACGAAGTACAGGGCGTGATCTACGGCCTGATGCAGGGCAATACCTCGGCGCTGGAAGGCGTGCTGGACAACCTGCTGGCCAGCTACGGCGTGTCGACCGACAGCACCTTCGACGCCATTGCCGCGGCACTGAGTGGTGGTGCTGCGAACGTCGCGGCTGCCGAAGCCGTGGGTATCCAGGCACTGCCTGAAGACCTGGCCCTGGCTGCCTGACGCCAGGCATGAAAAAGGCCAATGGCAGATCGCTCTGTCATTGGCCCTGTTGCATGCACCCTGGCCCGTGTCTTGTCGGGCCCAGGCCGGGGTGCCGCGAAATTCTGCGAGGTGGCGGCTGCCAGGTCAATGGCGACGCCGCCTCGCCCTTCGAGGTCAGCGATGAGTACACCGCGAAACGCCGCCGCCGATGAACTGTGGCAGGCCCTCAAGTCCTGCCGGGGTGGGCTGGGCAACATCGCTCTGTTCACCGCCGTGGCCAACGTGCTGATGCTGGCGCCGGCGCTGTACATGCTGCAGGTCTACGACCGCGTGCTGTCGTCGGGCAACGAGATGACCTTGCTGATGCTCAGCCTGATGGTGCTGGGCCTGTTCGCCTTCATGGGCGTGCTGGAATGGCTGCGCAGCCTGGTGGTGATCCGCCTGGGCACGCGCATGGACCTGCAACTCAACCCTCGGGTGTTCGATGCCGCATACCAGGCCAGCCTCGACGGGCACAAAGGTAGCGCCCAGCAAGCCCTGGGCGACCTGACCCAGTTGCGCCAGTTCGCCACCGGCCAGGCGTTGTTCGCCTTCTTCGATGCGCCGTGGTTTCCGCTGTACCTGCTGGTGATCTTTCTGTTCAGCCCGTGGCTGGGTCTGCTGGCGGTGATCGGTGCGCTGCTGCTGGCCGGGCTTGCCTGGCTCAACGAGCGCCTGACCCATGGCGAGTTCATCGAGGCCGGGCGGCTGTCGCAGCAGGCGATGCAGCAGGCTTCGGGCAACTTGGGCAATGCCGAGGCGATCGCCGCCATGGGCATGCTTGGTGCCGTGCGCCAGCGCTGGAGCCTGCTGCACCATGGCTTCCTGGCCCGGCAGAACCTGGGCAGCGAGCGCAGCGCGGCAATCACTGCGGTGTCCAAGAGCGTGCGCCTGGCATTGCAGTCGCTGGTGTTGGGGCTGGGGGCCTGGCTGGCGCTGGAGCACCTGATCAGTCCGGGGATGATGATCGCCGGTTCCATCCTGATGGCGCGGGTGCTGGCGCCGATCGATCAGCTGATTGGCGTGTGGCGCCAGTGGGGTTCGGCACGCCAGAGCGCCGAGCGGCTGGGTTTGCTGTTGCGCCGTTATCCACCGTTGGCCAGTGCGATGCCGCTGCCTGCGCCACAGGGGCGGCTGCGGGTCGAGCAGTTGCATGCCCGGGTGCCTGGCGGGCAGCGCGTCTGCCTGAGTGGTATCGATTTCGAGCTGGCGGCCGGTGAGTCGCTGGGGCTGATCGGTGCCTCGGGGTCTGGAAAATCGACCCTGGCCCGCCTGTTGGTAGGGGCTGCGAACCCTGAGTCGGGCAAGGTCTGCCTCGACGGTGCGGCGCTGGCCCAGTGGGATCGCCAGGCGCTCGGCGAGCACATCGGCTACCTGCCGCAGGACGTGCAACTGTTTGCCGGCAGCATTGCCGACAACATCGCCCGGCTTGGCCCGGTGGACGCCTCGGAGGTGGTCGCAGCGGCGCAATTGGCCGGCGTGCACGAGCTGATCCTGCAACTGCCGCAGGGCTACGACACGTTGCTGGGCGAAGGTGGCGCGGGGCTGTCCGGTGGACAGCGACAAAGGATCGGCCTGGCCCGGGCGCTGTACCGGTTGCCGGCGCTGGTGGTGCTCGACGAACCCAACGCCAGCCTCGACGAGGCCGGCGAGCGCGCCTTGCTGGCGGCGCTCGCCGAGCTCAAGGCGCGCGGGCGCACGCTGGTGATGATCAGCCATAAGTCGAGCCTGCTGTTGGGGCTGGACAAGCTGCTGGTGCTGCACGGCGGCGTGATCCAGCAGTTCGGCCCGACCGCACGGGTACTTCAGGCTGCGGCCCGTCCTGCAGCCCCCAGCGTCGCACCACCCTCCGCGGCGCGTAGCGGCGTGACCTACAGCTTCAACCAGGGCGGCCAGAGATCTTGAGCATGAGTGTGCACCCGTTGTTTACCCCCGCGTCTGGCGCTGCGTCTGACAAGGTTCATCAACTGCGCGACGATGCCCGAGGCCCGGCGAAGGCCGGGCGTTGGCTGGTGCTGGCAGGCTTTGGCGGCTTCCTGTTGTGGGCCGCGCTGGCGCCGCTGGACAAGGGCGTGCCGGTCAGCGGCAATGTGGTGGTGGCCGGCAGTCGGCAAGCGGTTCAGCATCCCACCGGAGGGGTGATCGGGCAGCTTGCGGTGCGCGACGGCGATCAGGTCCAGGCAGGCCAGGTACTGCTCAGCCTCGACCCAACCCAGGCCCAGGCCCAGCGCGGTTCGTTGCAGGTGCAGTACGTGAATGCGCGGGCCATGGAGGCACGTCTGCTGGCCGAACGCGATTCAGCGCCCGGCGTGACCTTTGCCGCCGACCTGCTCGAGGAGGCCGCCACGCCGTGGGTGGCGACGGTACTGGAGACCCAGCCACAACTGCGCAACAGCCGCGCCCAGGCGCTGGAGCTGGAGTTGGCGGGTTTGAGCGAGAGCATCGCCGGGGCCGAGGCGTCGCTCAGTGGCCTGCAAGGCTCGCTGAGCAGCAAACAGGCCCAGCGTGAGGCGCTGGACGAGCAACTGCGCGGCCTGCGCGAGCTGGCCCGTGACGGCTACATTCCGCGCAACCGTCTGCTCGACAGCGAGCGCCTGCTGGCGCAGGTCAACGGCTCGATTGCCGAAGACCTTGGCAATATCGGTCGCACCCGGCGCCAGGTCCAGGAGCTGAAACTGCGTGCCAGCCAGCGCCGTCAGGAATTCCAGAACGAGGTGCGCCAGCAGTTGAGCGAGTCCCAGGCCAGCGCCGAGGACCTGGGCAACCGCCTGCGCAGCGCCGAGTTCGACCTGGCCCACACCCAGGTGCGTGCGCCGGTCGCCGGTACCGTGGTGGGCTTGAGTGTGTTCACCAACGGCGGGGTGATCGCGCGCGGGCAGCAGTTGATGGAAATCGTCCCCAGCGATGCGCCGTTGCTGGTCGATGCTCGGGCGCCGGTGGAGCTGGTCGATCGCTTGCGGCCGGGCTTGCCGGTGGAGTTGCTGTTCGTCGCCTTCAACCAGAGCACCACGCCACGGGTGGCAGGTGAGGTAAGCCTGGTCTCGGCGGACCGCCTGCTCGATGAAAAGACCCAGCAGCCGTATTACCAGGTGCGCATCAAGGTCAGCGAGGACGGCGCGCGGCAGCTTGCTGGGCTGGATATCCGCCCCGGTATGCCGGTGGAGGCTTTCGTGCGCAGTGGCGAGCGCTCGCTGCTCAGCTACCTGTTCAAGCCGTTGGCCGACCGGGTGCATATCGCCCTGAGCGAGGAGTGAGCCGATGCGCCTGTTGTTGCCCACGGTATTGTCGGGCGTGTTGTCGGGCCTGGTATTGCCAGCGCAAGCCCTGGACCTGAGCGATGCCTATGCCCTGGCCCTGCGCAACGATCCGACCCTGCACGCGGCGATCGCTGAGCGCGACGCGGGTGTCGAGAACCTCGCCATCGGTCGCGCAGGGCTGTTGCCGAATCTTTCCTACCGCTACAACCGTGCCCGCAACGACTCGGAAGTGACCCAGCGCAGCCAGCTCGGTGATGTCACCAGCCAGCGTGATTACCGCAGCTACAGCTCGACCCTGACCTTGCAGCAGCCGTTGTTCGATTACGCCGTATGGAGCGACTATCGCCGCGGCGTGGCCCAGGCTGCGCTGGCCGACGAGCGCCTGCGCGGTCGAGGCCAGGAAATGATGGTGCGGGTGTTTTCGGCCTACAGCGAAGCATTGTTCGCCGACGAGCAGATTGCCCTGGCCCAGGCCCAGCGGCGCACCTACGCCGAGCAACTGCAGCTCAACGAGCGCCTGCTCAAGAATGGCGAGGGCACCCGCACCGACGTGCTGGAAACCCGTGCCCGCTACGAGTTGGCCCAGGCCCAGGAGATCGAGGCTGGCGACAACCTCGACGTGGCGCTGCGCAGCCTGCAGGCGATCACCGGCGAGGCGATGAGTGCCGAAGACCTTGCGCCGATGTTGCCGTCACTCGCCGTGCAGCCGCTGGTACCGGCGCGCTTCGAGCTCTGGCGCGACCTGGCCGTGGCGCATAACGCCGAGCTGGCCAGCCAGCGACATGCCCTGGATGTCGCTGACCAAGGTGTGGAGCGTCAGCGTGCAGGGCACCTGCCTAGCTTGAGTGCCTACGTGAGCAAGGGCATTTCCAGTTCGAGCTCGGAAAGCACCTACAACCAGCGCTATGACACCGACAGTGTCGGGATTCAGTTGAGTGTGCCGCTGTTCGCCGGTGGCGGTGTATCGGCGCGGGTGCGCCAGGCACAGGCGGAGCGAGATGGCTTGCAGTTCCAGGTCGATGCGCAGGTCAGCGACACGCTCAATCAGTTGCGTCGCCAGTTCAACCTGTGCGCCAGCAGCACCGCGAAGATCCGGGCCTACGGGATGGCGGTGAATGCTGCCAGTGCGTTGGTCGAGGCGACTCGGCGCAGCGTGCAGGGGGGAGAGCGGGTCAACCTCGATGTGCTCGATGCCGAGCAGCAGCTGTACGGGGCGCGGCGTGACCTGGCCCAGGCCCGGCATGAGTACCTGCGGGCCTGGGTGCAGTTGCGCTACTTGGCGGGAGTACTGGATGCCAAGGATGTGGAGATATTGAACGGGTACTTCGTGGCGCGCGGTTGAAGGCGGTGTGGCCCTGCCATGCTTGTAGGAGAACTGTCTTGCTCAATATCCAAAGGCCAGCCCAATACCTGTGGGAGCGACTGTCTTGCTCAAAACCTAAAGACCAGCCCAATCCCCTGTGGGAGCGGCGGTTCGGCGCCCCGACTTGTCCCGCGAACACGGGCGTAGCCCGTGCCAGGCAGCGCGGTGTCATTTTCGCGGGCAAGTCGGGGCGCCGAACCGCCGCTCCTACAGGTATGGCATCCTGGTCAGTGCTCCGCCACCGTCTTGCGCCTGAGTACCTGTTCGCCGTGTTCATCGATGTCCATCACTGGCACTTCATTGCCATCGGCATCGAACAGCTTGCCATCCTTGAAGTAGTCGCCATCGCGCAGCACCGAGATGTCCGAATACTGGATAGTGCGCTCGTACCCGGCGGCGAAGACCGACTGCTGGTCCGAATTGCCGGCCTTGAAGTGGTTGAAGATCAGGTTCAGCAGGATCGCCATGATCGCCGCCGAGCTGATGCCCGAGTGGAAGATGGTCTCGAACCAGTTGGGGAACTGATGGTAGAAGCTCGGCGCGGCGATGGGGATCATGCCGAAGCCCAGCGAGGCCGCCACGATGATCAGGTTGACGTTGTTCTTGTAGTTCACCTTCGACAGGGTACGGATGCCGCTCGCCGCCACGGTGCCGAACAGCACGATGCCTGCGCCGCCCAGGACCGGGGTGGGTACTGCGGCGATGATCCGGCCCATGATCGGGAGCAGGCCAAGCACCACCAGGATCACCCCGCCCGTGGCCACCACGTAGCGGCTCTTCACCCCGGTCACGGCCACCAGGCCGACGTTCTGGGCGAACGCGCTCTGGGTGAAGGAGCCGAAGATCGGCGCCAGGATGCTCGATGCCATGTCGGCGCGCAGGCCGTCGCCCAGGCGCTTGGAGTCGACCTTGGTGTCGATGATCTCACCGACCGCGAGGATATCCGCCGAGGTCTCCACCAGGGTCACCATGATCACGATGCACATCGACAGGATCGCCGCGATGTGGAACGTCGGCATGCCGAAGTGGAACGGGGTAGGGAAGGCGAACATCGGGCCTTCGCCGACCTTGCTGAAATCGGCCATGCCCAGTGCCCAGGCGATCAGCGTGCCGGCAACCATGGCCAGGAGGATCGACAGGCGCGAGATGCTGGCGCTGCCCAGCTTGCTCAGCAGCAGGACGATGGCGAAGGTCAGCGCCGCCAGGCCGATGTTGGCCATGCTGCCGAACTCCGGCGAGGCGCTGTTGCCACCCATCACCCAGCGTGCGGCCACCGGCATCAGGGTCAGGCCGATGGTGGTGATGACGATGCCGGTCACCAGCGGCGGGAAGAACTTGGTGATCCGCGAGAACACCGGAGTGATCAGAAAGCCGATCAGCGATGCTGCCATGACTGCGCCCAGCACCGCCGGCAGGCCGCCGCCGCCCTGGCTGCCGAGAATCGCGCCCATGGTGGCCACGCCAGCGAACGACACGCCCTGCACCAGTGGCAACTGGCAGCCGAAGAACGGCAGGCCCAGAGTCTGCAACAGGGTGGCCAGTCCGCCAGCAAACAATGATGCGGCAATCAGCAGGCCGATCTCCGCCGGGGCCAGGCCGGCGGCCTGACCCAGGATCAGTGGCACGGCGACGATCCCTCCGTACATGGTCAGGACATGCTGCAGGCCATAAGCCAGGTTGGCACCAAGCCCGAGGTTTTCGTCCTCGGGGCGCTTGGCAGGAGACGTGCTGGTGGACGTAGTCATTGGAGCAGGCTCTCTGTTTATTGTTGTGCCGATACTGTAGACAGCTCCGACAAAATATTGCCAGACAAATTGTATACAATATTTTGATCTGGGCAGCCGCAGATCCGGCAGGGCGGTGTCTCTGACCGCAATGCAGATAGCGTTCCAACATGGGAAAGGCGGTTTAGAAGGGTGTGTACAAAAAGCTCGGCAGCCCGTGAAAAGCTGTCTAGGTAGGCAGGAAATGCGGGTGGGTCATGTTCTTAGCAAGCTAAAAGATTTCAATCTTCGATAAGTTCGCGCAGCTCGCGCATCATTTCGGTGCTGTCGGCCAGGTTCAGTTCCACAAGACGGTGCAGATGGGTCATCGACTCAACGTCTATATAGAGGCAGACGAAACCCAGCCGAGTGGGTTCTTCGTGGCGTAATTCCACCTGCATGTGGACCGTGACCTCTTTGTCGAGGTGGATGAGCGCATCGAAATCCTGGGTCAGGTCGGCGTCCCAGGGCTCCGGCCGCTCGACCAGCAGGCCCTTGAGCGACAGGTCGAGCAGTTTCACCGGCCAGTGCTGCTCGCCCTGGCACAATTCGGTGGGGGCGTCGAAGTCGATGCGCTGGAAGCGCCTGCGCTCGTCAGTTCCAGAGGGATGTGTCATGGCGGATCCTCGTCAGTTGATCTGACTATAGACCAGCCACGCTTGTTGCGGCCTGGCGGCTACTGATGCGATTCAGCCTGCGGGCCCTACCGGGTGCTGGGTTGTTCTGCGTGCTGGCGCGGCGTGGGGGTGACCAGCGGCTCCTTGCGGGCCTGCAGCGCGAACAGAATCCCTGCCGCCAACAGCACGAGCAAGCCGATTTGTATGGCCCGGATACGGTTCTTCATTGCGACATCTCTGTCTGATCAGCGATGTCGAAATATTCGGGCGGCCAGGGCCAAGGCACAACTGGTAGAAATATCAGGTCGCTTTTCGCACCCTGCCCGCGCCGCTCTAGGGCGGCGCGGGCAGGGTGCAATTGAATATGGTAAAGCTGGCAAGCAGGCCCTAGACTCAGTGAGCTGTCTATTCCAACCACTTAGCTGGAAGCATGCCATGAATAACAATAACAGCCTGCTACGTCACATTCCGTGGCTGGCGCTGGCAGTCATAGGAGCCTGTGCGCTGGGTGTGGTCGCCCTGCGTCGCGGTGAAGCCATCAACGCCTTGTGGATCGTGGTTGCGGCTGTGGCCATCTACCTGGTCGCCTACCGCTACTACAGCCTGTTCATCGCCACCAAGGTGATGCAACTCGATCCGCGCCGGGCTACCCCGGCGGTACTCAACAACGATGGCCTGGACTACGTCCCGACCAACAAGCACATCCTCTTCGGTCACCATTTTGCCGCCATCGCTGGCGCCGGCCCGCTGGTCGGTCCGGTGCTCGCCGCGCAGATGGGCTACCTGCCCGGTACGCTCTGGCTGATTGCCGGCGTAGTACTGGCAGGGGCCGTGCAGGACTTCATGGTCCTGTTCCTCTCCACCCGCCGTAACGGCCGTTCCCTGGGCGACATGGTGCGTGAGGAAATGGGCCGCATTCCGGGCACCATCGCCCTGTTCGGCTGCTTCCTGATCATGATCATCATCCTCGCGGTGCTGGCGCTGATCGTGGTAAAGGCCCTGGCCGAGAGCCCATGGGGCATGTTCACGGTGATGGCGACCATCCCGATCGCCATGTTCATGGGCATCTACATGCGCTTCATCCGCCCGGGCCGTATCGGCGAGATCTCGCTGATCGGCGTGGTGCTGCTGCTGGCATCGATCTGGCTGGGTGGCGTGATCGCGGCCGATCCGGTGTGGGGCCCGGCGTTCACTTTCACCGGCGTGCAGATCACCTGGATGCTGGTCGGCTATGGCTTCGTCGCCGCCGTGCTGCCGGTGTGACTGGTGCTGGCACCGCGTGACTACCTCTCGACCTTCCTCAAGATCGGCACCATCATTGGCCTGGCCATCGGTATCCTGATCATTGCGCCTGAGCTGAAGATGCCGGCCCTGACCCAGTTCACCGACGGTACGGGGCCTGTGTGGAAGGGCACCCTGTTCCCGTTCCTGTTCATCACCATCGCCTGCGGCGCGGTGTCCGGCTTCCATGCCCTGATCAGCTCGGGCACCACGCCCAAGCTGCTGGACAACGAAACCAACGCCCGTTACATCGGCTACGGCGGCATGCTGATGGAATCGTTCGTCGCCATCATGGCCATGGTCGCTGCTTCGGTGATCGAGCCGGGTGTGTACTTCGCCATGAACAGCCCGGCCGCCGTGGTCGGTGCCGACGTCGTGTCGGTGGCGCAGACCGTCAGCAGTTGGGGCTTCACCATCACCCCCGAGCAGCTCGAGGCCACTGCCCGTGACATCGGCGAGCACACCATCCTGGCGCGTGCCGGTGGTGCGCCGACGCTGGCGGTGGGGATCGCGCAGATCCTCCACCAGGTACTGCCGGGTGAAAACACCATGGCCTTCTGGTACCACTTCGCGATTCTGTTCGAGGCGTTGTTCATCCTGACCGCCGTGGATGCCGGTACCCGTGCCGGGCGCTTCATGCTGCAGGATTTGCTCGGCAGCTTCGTGCCAGCGCTCAAGCGCACCGAGTCGTGGACGGCCAACCTGATCGGCACCGCCGGTTGCGTGGCGTTGTGGGGCTACCTGCTGTACCAGGGCGTGATCGACCCGTTGGGCGGTATCAACACGTTGTGGCCGCTGTTCGGTATCTCCAACCAGATGCTGGCTGGTATCGCGCTGATGCTCGGCACCGTGGTATTGATCAAGATGAAGCGCGAGCGCTATATCTGGGTCACCTTGCTGCCGGCGCTGTGGCTGCTGATTTGCACCACCACCGCAGGCCTGATCAAGCTGTTCGACCCGAATCCTGCGGTCGGCTTCCTGGCCCTGGCCAAGAAGTACAGCGCCGCGCTGGATGCCGGTCAGGTCCTGGCACCGGCCAAGGACATCGGCCAGATGCAGCACGTGATCTTCAACGCCTACACCAACGCCGGTCTCACCGTGCTGTTCCTGGTGGTGGTGTTCAGCGTACTGTTCTTCGCCATCAAGGTCGGCATCGCCGCCTTGGGTCGCAAGGAGCGCAGCGACAAGGAAACCCCGTTCCAGGCCCTGCCTGACGCTTGAGAGGATTGCAGCGATGTTCAACGACCTGGGTCGACTGGGTAAGTATCTGGGGCAGGCTGCCCGACTGATGGTCGGCATGCCCGACTACGACACCTATGTCGAGCACATGCAGAACAAGCATCCGGACAAGCCGGTGATGAGCTACGAGGACTTCTTCAAGGAGCGCCAGGAAGCCCGTTATGGCGGCAAAGCCGGCCCCAAGTGCTGTTGAACCTGCACCCTGCTTGAACCTGTGGGAGCCCGCGCAATCGGGCTCCCACAGTCATTTTCGGCTTCAATGGAGGCAAACGCGTGCATACCCCCATTCCCGTCACCGTGCTCACTGGCTTTCTCGGTGCTGGCAAGACCACCCTGCTCAAGCACATGCTCAAGGCCGAGCATGGCCTGAAGATCGCCGTGATCGAGAACGAATTCAGCGAGGCGGGCATCGACAGCCAGCTGCTGGGCGACGAACCGGTACAGGTGATGACCCTGGCCAACGGTTGTGTGTGCTGCAGCATCCATGGCGACCTCACCCGTGCCCTGTACCTGCTGCTCGAACGCCTGGATGCCGGTGAAATCGCCTTCGATCGTCTGGTGATCGAGTGCACCGGCCTCGCCGACCCGGCGCCGGTGGCGCAGACCTTCTTCATCGACGAGGAGCTGCGCGAGCGCTATATCCTCGACGGCATCATCACCCTGGTGGACGCCAAGCATGCCGAGTTCCACCTGACCCAGACCATCGCCCAGGCCCAGGTCGGGTTTGCCGATCGCCTGCTGCTGAGCAAGACGGACCTGGTCGAAGCAGACGTGGTCGACGCGCTGCGCGAGCGTTTGGCACGGATCAATGGCCGTGCACAGATTCGCGTGGTCGAGCATGGCCGTATCGACCTGGCCGAGCTGCTCGATGTGCGCGGTTTCAATCTCAACCCGGACTTGGGCCTGAGCTCGAGGCCGACCCTGCGCCCGGTGTTCAAGCCCGCGACCCCGGACCGTATCTCCACCCTTGTGCTGCGCACGGAAAAGCCGCTGGACATCGACCGGCTCAGCGACTTCATGAACGAGCTGCTGGAAGAGCACGGCAAGCAATTGCTGCGCTACAAGGGAGTACTGAACATCGCAGGCGAGGACCGCCGGCTGGTGTTCCAGGGCGTGCTCAAGCTGTATGGCTTTGACTGGGATGCCGAGTGGAAGGAGGGCGAGGCGCGCGAAAGCGTGATGGTGTTCATCGGTGATGAGCTGCCGCAAGACAGCATACGCGAGGGTTTTGCCGCCTTGGCCGGCTGACAGGGCTGCAAGACATCAGCAAAAAGCCCGGCACAAGGCCGGGCTTTTTCACATCAGGCGATTGCCAATCAGTTGCCGTACACCGGCAGCTTCTTGCAGATGGCCTTGACCTTCTCGCGAACGGCGTCGATCACCGCTTCGTTGTTCAGGTCGGCGAGGATGTCGCAGATCCAGCCGGCCAGCTCGCGGCACTCGGCTTCCTTGAAACCACGGGTGGTGACGGCTGGGGTGCCGAAGCGCAGGCCCGAGGTGACGAACGGCGAACGTGGGTCGTTCGGGACCGAGTTCTTGTTCACGGTGATGAAGGCTTTGCCCAGTGCGGCGTCAGCGTCCTTGCCCGAGATTTCCTGCTTGATCAGCGACAGCAGGAACAGGTGGTTTTCGGTGCCGCCGGAAACGACGTCGAAACCACGCTCGATGAACACGCTGGCCATGGCCTGGGCGTTCTTCACCACTTGCTGCTGGTAGGCCTTGAACTCAGGCTGCAGCGCTTCCTTGAAGCAGATCGCCTTGGCGGCGATGACGTGCTCCAGCGGGCCACCCTGGGCGCCCGGGAAGACTGCGGAGTTCAGCTTCTTCTCGATGTCGGCGTTGGCGCGGGCCAGGATCAGGCCGCCACGTGGACCACGCAGGGTCTTGTGGGTGGTGGTGGTGACCACGTCGGCGAATGGTACTGGGTTCGGGTAGACGCCAGCGGCGACCAGGCCAGCGACGTGGGCCATGTCGACGAACAGGTAGGCACCGACTTTGTCGGCGATTTCGCGGAAGCGGGCGAAGTCCAGGACCTGCGAGTAGGCGGAGAAGCCGGCGACGATCATCTTCGGCTTGTGCTCGACAGCCAGGCGCTCGACTTCGTCGTAGTCGATCAGGCCGTTGCCGTCGATGCCGTACTGGACGGCGTTGTACAGCTTGCCCGAGGAGCTGACGCTGGCGCCGTGGGTCAGGTGACCGCCGTGGGCCAGGCTCATGCCCAGGATGGTGTCACCGGCCGACAGCAGCGCCAGGTAGACAGCAGCGTTGGCTTGCGAGCCAGCGTGCGGCTGGACGTTGGCGTAGTCGGCGCCGAACAGCTCCTTGGCGCGGTCGATGGCCAGCTGCTCGACGACGTCGACGTACTCGCAACCGCCGTAGTAGCGCTTGCCTGGGTAGCCTTCGGCGTATTTGTTGGTCAGAACCGAGCCCTGGGCCTCCATGACCGCTGGGCTGGTGTAGTTTTCCGAAGCGATCAGCTCGATATGCTCTTCCTGGCGCAGAGCTTCTTGCTGCATGGCTTCGAAGAGCTCGGCGTCGTACTTGGCAATGGTCAAATCACGGCTGAACATGGCGGTCCTCAAGGATCGGGGCTGAATTGGGATGGCATTCTAACCGATTGGGTCGGGGCTGGCATATGAAGTGGCATCAAGTCGCGGACCAATGGGCTTCATGTTGCAGGCCGCGCGGGGACTGGGCTCAGGCAGGGCGCTAGTTGACTCCGAAGTCCGTTTTTTCGATGCCTGGTGGAGGCTGGATTGGTGTCCAACTTCTTGGGGGCAGCCCACCCTGTAGGAGCGGGCTTGCCCGCGAACACGGGCGTAGTCCGTGCCAGGCGGCGCGGTGTCCTTTTCGCGGGCAAGCCCGCTCCTACAGTGACTGCGTCGCAGCACGATCACTGAAACATGAACAAGGTTTCGTTGCTGAACTGCGCCTCGAACTGGTTGGCCGGCATCGGGCGGCCGAACAGGTAGCCCTGGACTTCGTCGCAGCCGTGCTCGCGCAGGAACTCCAGCTGTTCATGCGTCTCCACGCCTTCGGCGATCACCGCCAGGTTGAGGCTGTGGGCCATGGCGATGATCGCCCGTGCGATCTGCGCATCCTGCTCGCCTTCGGGCAGGCCGTCGACGAAGGTACGGTCGATCTTCAGCACATCGATGGGGAACTGCTTGAGGTAGTTGAGCGATGAATAGCCCGTGCCGAAGTCGTCCACCGCGATGCTCAGCCCCAGGTTCTTCAGGCTGTCGAGGATCTGCATGGCCTCGTTGACCTCGCGCATCAGGATACTCTCGGTCAGTTCCAGCTCCAGGCACGCCGGCGGCAGGCCGGTCTCCTCGAGAATAGTGGCGATCCGCTTGCCCAGCTGGCCGTCGGAGAATTGCCGGGCCGAGATGTTCACCGACACCTTCGGCACCCGCACCTTGGCCTTGTGCCAGGCCTTGAGCTGGCGGCTGGCCTCGCGCAACACCCAGTCGCCGACGTCGACTACCAGGCCCAGTTCCTCGATCACCGGGATGAAGTCGCCCGGCGGCACCAGGCCGCGGCGTGGATGGCGCCAGCGTAGCAGCGCCTCGGCGCCGGTCAGGCGCTTGCCGTCGCCGCTGAACTGCGGCTGGTAGTAAAGAATGAACTCGTTCTGCTCCAGGGCGTGACGCAGGTCGCTTTCCAGCTCCAGGCGCTCCAGGGCGCTGGCGTTCATGTCGGCCTGGTAGAACTGGAAGTTGTTCTTGCCGCGCTCCTTGGCATGGTACATCGCCGTGTCGGCGTTCTTCATCAGCTGGCTCAGCTCGTTACCGTCCTGCGGGCTGAGGGCGATGCCGATACTGGCGGTGACGAAGAACTCGCGACTCTCCAGCACGAATGGCCGCACCAGGCTGGCGAGGATGTTCTCGGCCACGTGAATGGCGCGGTTCAGCGCCATTTCACGGCTGGTACGCGACTGCAGCAGCAGGGTGAACTCGTCGCCGCCCATGCGCGCCACAGTGTCGTCTTCATCGACACAGGCCAGGAGGCGCTCGGCCATGTCCTTGAGCATGCGATCGCCGGCGGCGTGGCCGAGGGAGTCGTTGATCGGCTTGAAACGGTCGAGGTCGAGGAACATCAGCACCACCCACGACTTGTGCCGCTCGGCCTGCTGCAATGCCGTGTGCAGACGGTCCTGGAACAGGGTGCGGTTGGGCAGGTGGGTGAGGGCGTCGTAGTACGCGAGGCGGTGGATGCGCTGCTCGCTGGCCTTGCGCTCGCTGATGTCGGTGAAGAAACACACATAGCTGGCCAGGTCGCGCTCATCGTCGAGCACCGCGGTGATGCCGACCCAGGCCGGATAGTGCTCGCCGCTGCGGCGCTTGAGCCACACTTCACCTTCCCAGGTGCCGCGTTGGTTCAGTTGCTTGAGCACATAGCCCAGGTGCGCGTCCTGCTGGCCTTCGACGGTGAGCATGTTCGGGCGTTGGTCGAGTACTTCATCGGGCGCATAGCCACTGACCCGGCTGAAGGCCTCGTTGACCTGGACGATGTAGCCCGCCGGGTCGGTGATCAGGATCGCCGAGGTCGAGTGCTCGAATACCGTCGCGGCCATGCGCAGGTCTTTCTCGGCGCGTCGTTGCTGACTGATGTCGCGCGCTACCCCAAGGACGCCCTCGAAGCGCTCGTGGTCGTCCCACACCAGCACCAGGCGCAGCTCGATGGGTATCTTGCGACCGTCGGCACGCAGGCAGTCGAACAGGAACACCTGGGTCGGCAGCTGGCTGCGCAACTGGCGCAGTTGCTCGCGGTCGTCCAGCGCCTTGCTGACCCGCTCCATGAGCGTCTGCATGCCGCTGAGCTGGGAGGGGTTGGCGATGATCGATGGCCAGCCGTTGTCGAAGATGTAGTCCACCGAGTAGCCCAGCACCGTCTGCACCGAGGGGCTGATGTAGTTGAGCTGCAGTTGGTTGTCGGTGGAGAAGATCACGTCACTGATGCTTTCGGCGAGCATCCGGTAGCGCTGCTCGCTGTCACGCAGCGACTGGCTGGCCTCGATCTGCACCGTGACATCCTTGCCCACCCCGATGATCCGCGTGACCTGGCCTTCGCCATCACGTGCCAGGACCTGTTCGCGGATGTCGTAGCAGCGCCAGCCGCCGTCGCGGTGGCGGAAGCGCAGTTGGCAGTGCAGTGATTGGCTGTGACCGCTGTCGCGCTGTTGCTGGCGCAGGCTGCGGTAGTGCTCGGCATCCTCGGGGTGCAGCAGCAGCTCCCAGAAGTGATCGCCCATCTGCGCAAGTTCCGAGCGGTCGTAGCCCAGGGTTTGTCCCAGGTGGCGGTTGCTGAAGATCATGCGTCGGTTGTGCACGTCCTGAACGTAGAGCTGGTCGGGTACGGTACGCACGACGTCCGACCAGAAGCTTTCACGTTCGAGCAGCGACAGTTCGACCTGCTTGCGGCTGGTGATGTCGCTGATGCTGAGGATCACGGCCTGGTAGTCGCGCCGCTGCTGGGGCAGGCGGGCCATCAGCCACAGGTGCAGCTCGCCACCCAGTGGCGCGGGCAGGCGTACTTCGAGCTCGAACTGTGCGCGCTGCTCGATCAGCGCGTCGAGCAACTGCATGCCGATGCTCTCGCGGCCGTCGCCGCTACCCTCGATCAGCCGTTGCCAGGCGCCCTCGTTGCAGGTCACGTTGAGCAACTGGCGTGCAACTTCGTTGATCTCGGTGATCTTCAGTTCCTGCAGCAGGTTGCGCCGCAGGCCCGGCTCCAGTGCCAGGCTTTGCTTGAGTGCGGCGAGGTTGCGCAGGTGGTAGCGATCGAGCTGGCCGGGCAGGCTCGACAGGTCGAGCACGCACAGGGCCACGCCGGTGCTCTCGAAGATATCCTGATAGCGCCGGCGGTCTTCCTGCAAGGCACGCTGGCGACGGCGCATGTTGATCAACGCCAGGCCCGGCAGCAGGGCGCAGAACAGCACCAGCAAACTCTTGCCCAGCAGCGCCGGCAATAGTTTCTCGCGGGCCGAGGTCGGGTCGTACAGGCCGCGGACCTGCCAGGTGCTGTTGTCGATGAAGGCCAGCAGCACGCTGTGCAGTGCCGATGGGTTGGCGTGGGCGACACCGCTGCGCTCGATCACCGCGCCGTCACGGCTGTTTTCCAGCAGCCAGAGCGGGTGGATCGGCGTGTTGAGCTTGCTGGTCAGCTCCTGGTAGTAGTCGGTGGACAGGCGCAGCAGCCAGTAGCCGCGGTCCTGTTCGGCGGGCTGGCGCAGCAGCAGGTAGACCAGCTGGTTGTCGCTCGAATTGCCATAGAAGTAGGCATTACCCTGGTTCAGGCGCACCAGGCCGTCGATCGTTTGACGGTCCGGGCTGTCGCGCAGGCTGTCGCCGCGGATCTGCCCATTGCTGTCCAGCCAGGCCAGGCCGCGCAAGGCCGGCAAGCGTCCCCTGAGGGTCTGCAGCAGCGCCGGCAACGCCGCCGGTGACGGTGGCTTGACGTAGGGCTGCACCAGATTCATGGCTTGCTGCGCCTTGAGCGCCATGTTCAGGGTGAGGTGGTCGGCCAGTTCCGCACTCGTTGCCACGCTTTGCTGGCGCAGGTCGGCCTGTGTGTGGCGGAACTGCGAGAACAGTTGCCAGAACAACAGACCCAGCAGGACCAGGGCCAGCAGAGCAAGCGCACCCTTGAGCGAGCCTCGCAACGAAGCAGACGGCGCAGGGCGCTGGATGGGCGGTTGGGTGAAGTTGGTCAAGCGTTGGTCCTGCGATTGGGCTGGCGAAGGCAGGGGAGATCATGCACGCGGCATGCCGCCGTGGCGCACTATAAGGCCGGACATACGAAAGCGGCTAGGTTCAACCTCATATGTATCTGCACTCGCCCATACTGCGTTGAAACGGAGCGAGCAATGCGCATGTACTTCAGTACACTGCGCTTGCTCGCTCCGTTTCGCCTTGTCTGGCCTTCGCGCAGACACATTTCAGACTGACCCTAGCATGCCTTGGATTATGGCAAAGTGCCAGTCCATATGTCGCCGATCCAACGCTGACCGTGCATTCGGCAACCCGCTTCCACCTGTGCGAGAATGCCGGCCGTTTCATAGTCAATGCATCGGAGAAGTACGGTTTGGTTACTCACTATTCCACCAATGGCCTCGATTCCGCCTGTGGGCGCAGCAGTCAGACCCTGGTCAGCACTGCCGTGGCCGACGACGTATCCTGCAAGTCCTGCCAGCGCTCGTTCACCAAGCCCGACGCCGCGGCTGCGCAGCGCAAGACACCCTCGCTGGCCGAGCTGCGCAAGTCGGCCAAGGTTGCTGTCGAGCCTGTCATGGCGGCGGTCGTCACGGCCGATTTGGAGCCCGCTGCCAAGGTTGTGAACAAGTCGGCGAGCAGGTCCGTCCAGACTCCTGCCCGTGCCGGCGGTTTCAGCGCCAAGGCTGCCTGGGCTGCGCGCCTGGCCGAAGAGAGCGGGCAGTCTCGCCTGCCGCGCGGCATGGGCAAGCAACGCCACGTCTGAGTCACGCTGCTTGTGGTGGCGAGGCTTGCCTGCGAAAAAGCCCCTGCGCTGTCTGGCACCCGCCAAGCCGGTGTTCGGGGCCAGGCCTATCGATCTGTTACCCGTTCGTCATTGAACGCCTGGCCCTCGATCGCGATGCGCCTGGCATACCCGACGCCCCATACCAACGCCCGGCTCATGTTTTCGCCTGGGCGTTGGACATAGGCTTGTTCGTATAACGCCGAGCCATCGGCGCGATAGACACCGATGAACAACTGTGTCGCCCCCGTACGTGACAAGCGTGCCTGCACTTCAAGGCAGGCGCCGGTGCTCAGCGTTTCCTCATGGATTTGGTGGTGCAGGATCGGGTCGTACCACTGTCGATAGGTTTTGCCTCTTTTTTTCATCTGTCTACCCTCTGCATTGTTGTCAGCGGTAGATCACTTCCTGTGCGTATTCCGTCCAATTCAAACGGCACCATCGGACAGTCGGCAGACTTGTACAAATAGTCCTTGTTTGTACACCTAAGTTGTCGTCAATCCATAAATCCAAACCCATTCCTGATTGTCATTGGACAAGACTTTCGGGCCGTTGATAAGCGTGGCTGATATGCCCGCTCGCCAGGTTTGTGTCTACAAGATTAAAGACTCAAGTTCATTAGAGCCTTTCGTCCCCGCATTCAAAATCTTTTGCACGATGAGCCGTTTGCCCCCGGTCACTCATTTACACAGACCGTTCTGTGTAACTAACGACATGAGGTGTCAATCATGGCTAACAATCAAGACAATCGTGGCAATCAGGGTGGTAATGCCAACACCAATCCGGGCAACTTCGCCAACGATCGCGAAAAAGCCTCCGAAGCGGGACACAAAGGCGGCCAGGTGTCTGGGGGTAACTTCAAAAACGATCCGGAACGCGCTTCGGAAGCAGGTCACAAAGGTGGACAAGCATCCGGTGGCAACTTCAAGAACGATCCTGAACGTGCCTCCGAAGCTGGCCATAAGGGAGGCCAGGTGTCGGGCGGCAACTTTGCCAATGATCGTGAGAAAGCCTCCGAAGCGGGGCGTGTCGGTGGACAGCATAGCCACGGCGGCGGTCGCAAGAGTGGCGACAACCGCTAGTCATCCGTGAAAAGCGCAAGGGCAGCCGAGCTGCCCTTATGCGTTGATGAGGACCCGCTTATGTTCATGCACAACAAACGATTGCAGTACACCGTGCGCGTGGCGCAACCCAATCCCGGCCTTGCCAATTTGCTCCTGGAACAGTTCGGAGGTCCACAGGGTGAGCTGGCTGCAGCCATGCGCTATTTCACCCAGGCTGTCAGTGAGGACGATCCAGGACGCAAGGATATGCTCTATGACATTGCGACCGAAGAACTCAGCCACCTGGAGATCATCGGTTCGATCGTGGTGATGCTCAACAAGGGGGCCAAGGGCAACCTGGCCGAAGGCATAGAGAGCGAGGGCGAGCTTTACCGCTCGCTGACCGGCGCCGGCAACGACTCCCATATCACAAGCCTGTTGTATGGGGCTGGGGCGCCGCTGGTGAATTCCGCCGGCGTACCCTGGAGCGCAGCCTACATCGATACCATTGGCGAACCGACTGCCGACCTGCGTTCGAACATTGCCGCCGAGGCTCGCGCCAAGATTGTCTACGAACGGCTGATCAACGTCACCGATGATCCTGGCATCAAAGATGCGCTGGGTTTCCTGATGAGTCGCGAGATCGCCCACCAGATGTCGTTCGAAAAGGCGTTGCACGCCATCCAGCCAAACTTTCCACAAGGCAAGCTGCCAGGAGACCCTGAACTCAATCGCACCTACTTCAATTTGTCCAAAGGCGGTGAAATGCGCGGGGCGTGGAACGAGGGACAAGACTGGGTCTACGTCGACGAACCCCAGCCTGCAGTGGACGGCGGCGATGGATCGGCCAGTGTCCAGCTCGATGAAACCAGTGCGCAGGTTGTCGAGGCAATGAAACTCCGTACTCAGTCGAATCCAGAGGCGCAACCTTTGACCGGGGCGGAGCTCGGCAAGGTCAACAATGGACAGCAATGAGAACACCCCGCGCCGGAGCTGATTCGGCGCGGGGCGCTGGTCAACGCTTGGCTTCGGTGTCTGGAGGGGCGATCGGGCCGGGAACGCGCGGGTCACCTCTGGCGAATGGTCCTTCAGCTATTCAACCATGGCCACTTCTTCCTTGAGAATTGAGCGGCAGGCTTGCGCAGTGGCACTCTCTCCGACCGCAACCCTAGGTGGCCCGCCCCGCAAGCGCTGCCGCGGGCGTTTGGCCGCCAGCGACATGAGACCTCTTTTCAGACAGGCCACATCGTACCCAGCAAGCGAATTTGCGCTGAACGCCCTTAAAGCTCGACAATGGCCCATTTTGCAAAGCTGGCCAGGTAGTTGTCAGTTTTATTCACGTTTGTGCAAGAGGTCCTCAGAATGGCTCAATACGTCTACACCATGCATCGGCTGAGCAAGGTCGTGCCGCCGAAGCGGGAAATTCTCAAGAACATCTCCCTGTCGTTCTTCCCCGGCGCCAAGATCGGCGTACTGGGCCTGAACGGCGCCGGTAAGTCCACGCTGCTGCGGATCATGGCGGGTGTCGACAAGGAATTCGACGGCGAAGCCCGTCCGATGCCCGACATCAATGTTGGCTACCTGCCGCAGGAGCCCCAGCTGGACGCGAGCAAGACCGTGCGCGAAGTGGTCGAGGAAGCGGTCAGCGTGATCAAGGATGCCCAGGCGCGCCTGGACGAGGTCTACGCGGCCTACGCCGACCCGGATGCCGACTTCGACAAGCTGGCCGCCGAGCAGGCCAAGCTCGAAGCCATCCTGCAGGCCGCCGACGGTCACAACCTGGAGCGTCAGCTGGACGTCGCCGCCGATGCCCTGCGCCTGCCGGCCTGGGATGCGAAGATCGAACACTTGTCCGGTGGCGAGAAGCGTCGTGTGGCCCTGTGCCGCCTGCTGCTGTCGGCCCCCGACATGCTGCTGCTGGACGAACCGACCAACCACCTGGACGCCGACTCGGTAGCCTGGCTGGAGCGCTTCCTGCACGATTTCCCTGGCACCGTGGTGGCCATTACCCACGACCGTTACTTCCTCGACAACGTCGCCGGCTGGATCCTGGAACTGGACCGCGGCGCGGGCATCCCGTACGAAGGCAACTACTCGGGTTGGCTGGAAGCCAAGTCGGAGCGTCTGGCGCAGGAATCCAAGCAGCAAAGCGCCCACGAGAAGGCCATGAAAGAGGAACTGGAGTGGGTGCGCAAAGGCGCCAAGGCTCGCCAGTCAAAGTCCAAGGCCCGTCTGCAGCGTTTCGAAGAGATGCAATCGCAGGAATTCCAGAAGCGCAGCGAGACCAACGAGATCTACATCCCGGCAGGTCCGCGCCTGGGCGACAAGGTCATCGAGTTCAAGAATGTCTCCAAGGGCTATGGTGATCGCGTGCTGATCGACAACCTGTCGTTCTCCATGCCAAAAGGCGCCATCGTCGGCGTTATCGGTGGTAACGGTGCCGGTAAGTCGACCCTGTTCCGCATGCTGATGGGCAAGGAGCAGCCGGACTCGGGCAGCATCGAGATCGGTGAAACCGTGCAACTGGCCTGCGTCGACCAGAGCCGCGAGGACCTGGACGGCAGCAAGACCGTGTTCCAGCAGATCTCCGACGGTTCCGACCAGATCCGCATCGGCAACTACGAGATCCCGTCGCGTACCTACGTGGGCCGCTTCAACTTCAAGGGCGGCGACCAGCAGAAGTTCGTCAAGGACCTCTCCGGTGGTGAGCGTGGCCGTCTGCACCTGGCGCTGACCTTGAAAGAGGGCGGCAACGTCCTGCTGCTCGACGAACCGTCCAACGACCTCGACGTCGAGACCCTGCGTTCGCTGGAGGAAGCCCTGCTGGACTTCCCGGGCGCCGCCATCGTGATTTCCCACGACCGTTGGTTCCTGGACCGTGTGGCGACCCACATCCTGGCCTACGAAGATGATTCGAACGTGGTGTTCTTCGAGGGCAACTACACCGAGTACGAAGCCGATCGCAAGAAGCGCCTGGGCGACGCCGCTGCCCAGCCGCACCGGGTACGGCACAAGAAGCTGGCGCAGTAAGCCGGTTTCAGTTGCACAAGGATGGGGCCCTCAGGGGCCCCATTTTTGTGCCTGGCTGGGAGCGGTGGTGGCTTCATTCGCGGGCAAGCCCGCCCCTGCAAGGGCATGGAACTGCACGCTTCCCTGTAGGAGCGGGCTTGCCCG
The DNA here is from genome assembly GCF_001320965.1 of Pseudomonas sp. NBRC 111143. NCBI lineage: Bacteria > Pseudomonadati > Pseudomonadota > Gammaproteobacteria > Pseudomonadales > Pseudomonadaceae > Pseudomonas > Pseudomonas sp. NBRC 111143. The sequence goes on from NZ_BCBT01000037.1 coordinate 47,065, forward strand.
CGAATGCCACACCTCGGTGACAATTTGTATACATTTATATAAAACGCACCAAAAAAATTCAGAAAAACGACATTTTGCCCTGTTCCAGTGCGATTGCTTCTTGATAGAGTCCGGAAAAAATCAATAAGTCCAATCCTCTTGGTGAGATGTCTACCATGATCGAATCCGTCGACCATTTCCTTGCACGCCTGAAGCAGCGTGACCCTGCCCAACCCGAATTCCACCAGGCCGTCGAAGAGGTGCTGCGCAGTCTCTGGCCATTCCTCGAAGCCAATCCCCACTACCTGCAGGCCGGCATTCTCGAACGCATGGTCGAGCCGGAGCGTGCGGTACTGTTCCGTGTGTCGTGGGTCGATGACCAGGGCAAGGTCCAGGTCAACCGCGGCTATCGCATCCAGATGAGCAGCGCCATCGGCCCGTACAAGGGCGGCCTGCGTTTCCATCCGTCGGTGAACCTGGGTGTGCTCAAGTTCCTGGCCTTCGAGCAGGTGTTCAAGAACTCGCTGACCTCGCTGCCCATGGGGGGCGGCAAGGGCGGCTCGGACTTCGACCCCAAGGGCAAGAGCGACGCCGAAGTCATGCGCTTCTGTCAGGCGTTCATGAGCGAGCTGTACCGCCACATCGGTGCCGACCTCGACGTGCCGGCCGGCGATATCGGTGTGGGCGCCCGTGAGATCGGCTTCATGTTCGGCCAGTACAAGCGCCTGGCCAACCAGTTCACCTCGGTGCTGACCGGCAAGGGCATGACCTACGGCGGCAGCCTGATCCGTCCTGAGGCCACCGGCTACGGCTGCGTGTATTTCGCCGAAGAGATGCTCAAGCGCAAGGGCCTGCGCATCGACGGGCGTCGCGTGGCGATCTCCGGTTCTGGCAACGTCGCCCAGTATGCGGCGCGCAAGGTCATGGACCTGGGCGGCAAGGTGATCTCGCTGTCCGACTCCGAAGGCACGCTGTTCTGCGAAGCCGGCTTGAACGACGAGCAGTGGAATGCGCTGCTGGAGCTCAAGAACATCAAGCGCGGCCGCATCAGCGAGCTGGCCGAGCGTTTTGGCCTGGAGTTCCGCAAGGGCCAGACCCCGTGGAGCCTGCCGTGCGACATCGCCCTGCCGTGCGCCACGCAGAACGAACTGGACCTCGAGGATGCCCGCACACTGCTGAGCAACGGCTGCATCTGCGTGGCCGAAGGCGCCAACATGCCGACCACGCTCGAGGCGGTGGACCTGTTCATCGAGGCGGGTACCCTGTTTGCACCGGGCAAGGCGTCCAACGCCGGTGGCGTTGCGGTGTCGGGCCTTGAGATGTCGCAGAACGCCATGCGCCTGCTGTGGACGGCGGGTGAGGTGGACAGCAAGTTGCATGCGATCATGCAGTCGATCCACCATGCGTGCGTGCACTATGGCGAGGAGGCCGATGGGTCGGTCAACTACGTCAAGGGCGCGAACATCGCCGGCTTCGTGAAAGTGGCGGATGCCATGCTGGCGCAGGGCGTGGTCTGATTCGAGATCGTCGGGGCCGCTTTGCGGCCCAATCGCGGGACAAGCCCGCTCCCACAGGGATTGGGCTGGTCTTCCTGCAGGAATTGCGATTGGGCTGCGCAGCAGCCCCTAACCCTCTCCCAGGATCTCGACCACCTCGATGGACAGATCCCCCGCAGGCCGCCGCCATACCACTTCATCCCCAGGCCCCGCGCCAAGCAGCGCCCGCCCCAGCGGTGAGCCCCAGTTGATCAACCCCCGCGCTGCATCGGCCTGATCTTCCCCGACCAGCTGCACCCTGTGCTCCTCATCCTGCTCATCGACGAACCTCACCCGGCTACCGATCTGCACCTTGTCCCGCGAGGTTGCAGGTGGCACTACCTGGGCGCTCTGTACGCGTGCCCGGAAATAGCGCAGGTCGCGCTCGGTATCGGCCAGGCGCTGTTTGTCGGCATGCTCACCCTGGGCTTGCAGATCGCTGTGCAGGGCAATGAGCGCCGCCACGCGTTGCTGCAACTGTGCAAGCCCGCTGGCGGTGACGTAGTTGGGCTGGTCGCTGACCCGTCGCTCCACCGGCTGGCTGGCCTGGGCGGCGGCCTGGTCTTCGTTGACGAATGCTCGGCTCATGAACGGCCTCCTTGTTTCTGGAGACCATGGTGAGGGCTGTCGGGTTTCCCTGAATGTCTGGCTGCGACCTAATTGTGGCGATAGGCGCGCGCGGCACCGCGGTCTTTTTCCTGTTGCCAGTCGCGGTCACGCTCGTCCCAGTAGCGCTCTCGGTACTGGCGCGTGTCTTCGCTGTTCTGCATGGCATGGCACTGGCGAAAGCCGTCGTCCCAACCGCTTTCGTAGCGGCGGTCGTGAAGGTAGCGCGGCACGTCCTTGCGAAAATCACCGACCATCAGCCCGGCTGCCTGGCGGCCGCTGCTGCAGCCGTCCTGGAATCCATCGGCATAGGCCGGTGGATAGCCCTGGTCGAGCATCTGCTCGTGGGTGGACTGGCAGCCGACCAGCAGCAGGGTTATCCACAGGGCGAACGCGTACCGCAACATAGACTCTGGACCTCCGGGTGATAGGGGAAGTCTAGGTCGCGGATTGTCGTGGCGATGTCAAAACGCCGTCGAAGGATTGCACGTCATGATGCGAATCCCTGTGAGTGGTATCAGTACTGATACCACTTCAATTCGAGCATCACCTCGTTCTGCGCGGTGGCCAGGTGGCTGAACTCGCGCTTGGCGCTCAACCGCAGGCCTAGGTTCTGCGAAATCTCCCACTGCTGGTTCAGGCTCAGGCTGCGCCGCACTTCGCCATTGGTGAAGTAATCGCCTTTCGCCTCCAGGGTCATGTTGCCCAGCCCGTTGCGCCACAGCAGGCCGCCATTGAAACCGGCTGCCGGCGAGATGAACTCGGCGAAGTCGTTGTGGTGTTCGACCCGCACCGTACCGAGGGCGAAGCCCAGCAGGCCGTCGGTGAGCTGCCAGGTACCACCGCCGCCACCGTTGACGTGGCTGACCAACACTTCGTCGTCATGCTTGCCCGGCACCCGCTCGAGGCCGCCGGCCACCTGCCACGACCAGGGTTTGAGCAGCTCGTTGCGCGGGGTCAGTGAGCGGATGGTGGCCAGGTCGAGGCGTTGCACCTGCCAGTCGTTGCCCTCGTACTGGCGCAGCTTGAGCTGGAGGATCTCGATCTGTGCGCCGAGCGGGAAGCCGTAGGCGTTGTCGTTGAGGTCGTGGTAGGCCATGCGCAAGCCATATTCGGCGAAGGCGCGGTCTTCGCGGGTGCCGACACCCAACTGCCAGGTCCGCGACTGGTGACCGTCCTCAGGCAGGCCGGGGCGTTCGATCTGCAGCGGTGGCGGCGGGTTGCGGTTGATTGCCCGCAGCAGCTCGAAGCTGCGCCTGGCCTGTTCGGGGTCACGCTCCTGGCCGGTGGCGCGGTAGCGTTCCAGGCGATAGGCGGCATCTTGTACCAGGGCCTGGCGTTCGCGGGGCAGGGCGGTGAAGGCGGGGCTCTGCAATTGCGCGGTGTCGGCGCTGACGGCCAATACCTGCTGTTTTTCGTGATGGTCCAGTGGCTCGGCGCGGGCCAGCAGCTCGCGTTCGCGCGATGGCCGGTAGCGCACATCGGACACCAGCCCCGACTGCTTGACGGCCTTGACCGTGTCGGTGGGGATGGCGGTGAGCGGGAACTGCGAGGTCAGGTCCAGCCCGGGGCGGGCGACCTGCAGCAGCTCCAGCAGGCGGTAGGAGCAGTTCTCGTCGAAGAAGAAGTAGTCGAACTGCACCTGCTTGAGTTCCCAGACGTGCTCGACCATGCGCCCGGTCTCTTCAGGCGTCAGGTCCAGCTGGTACTCCCACAGGTCGCGGTTCTCCAGGCTACGGTATTCGGAGAGTTTCTCCTGGTACGGCATCATCGCGAACAGCCCGGGGTAGCCGCCCATCAGGCCTTTCCAGGCGTAGAGGATGCTGTTGTCGCTGCCTTCGATATAGGCGCCGAAGTTGATCGCGTAGCTGAGCAGCGTGGTGTCGTTGCTGCGGGTGTCGGCTTTGTCGATGCGCAGCAGGGTATGGCCGAACATCGAGGACGGGCTGTTGAGGTAGGCCGCCGGGAAGATCAACACCGCGCTGTGCGGTGCGACGTCGGCGTACCAGCGGCTGTATTCCTGGCAGTCCGGGGTCGGCAGGTCGCTGAGCTGCAGTTGCTCGCGCAGCCAGCGGGTGCGCGCCGGAAAGACGCATTGGGCGTGTTTGTCGCCCAGGCTGGCCGGGGCATACAGCGCATCGACCGTGGCCCGCAGTTCGCGATCCGGATGATGGGCGCCGTCCTCGGCGAGAAAGAATTTGTCGTCGTCCACATAACTGCGCCAACCGCCCAGCTTGGCGGTTTCGTAGTGACCCAGTGCGATCCAGTAGCGGTCGGCGGCCAACTGCTGCACGCGCGCCTCATCCAATGAAGGTGTCGCGTAGGCGGGGGCGCAGGCGCATAACGTCAGGTAGGCGAAGCGTTTGAGCATATCGGGCAACTACTTCTGAATGATGCCGAAGGGAGGCGGGCGAAACCCGCCCCGCAAGCGGGGCGGGCAGGGTCGAACTTACGCTTCGGTAGCGTACTTCGCCAGTTGCGGATCCTTTTTCAGGACCGCGATGGTGTTGCTGTGGACATCTTCGGCAGTGACATTGGCGCTGCTGAAGATCTGCTGGAAGTGGTCGTGGGTGACCGAGGCGAAGTGCGCGCGGTCTTCGGGTTTGACGCCCAGTACCACGGCGTAGGTGGTCAGGGCTTCGCCCTGGCCCTGGGCCATGTCTTCGGACAGTTCGTTCATGGTGCCATTCATGGCCAGCCACGATTTACCGCCGTAGGTGAGCGCTGCCTTGGTGGAGCAGCCGTTGGTGCCGGAGGTCATGCCGAAGGTGGCGTTACCGGAGGTGCCGTTGGTGGTGGAGGCCAGGAAGTGCGCCGGAGTGCCGCGCTGGCCTTCGAACAGCAGGTTGCCCCAACCGCAGTTCGGGCCGCCTGGCGCTTCGGCCATGGCGTTGATCGAAACCGCGGCGAACAAGGTACCCAGAAGAATCCGTTTCATAGCGTTATTCTCTTTTTCGATACGTATCAATGATCAGGGTTGTCTGGCAGTTCATGCCAGGACGGGGAAGCGTTTTACCCACCCGCGCAGTTTGGAGTTTAGGCACGATCCAATAGTTGCGTAGTTGATTGCGAAAAAATCTTGGACAAACCTTTTTAACGCCTGCGACATAAAGTCCTGCGGAGCCTTGCAAGGCGCGCGCCCCCGGCGCCAGAATGCTGCGTATCCGCCCCGCCGAAGTAAGGAAACCCAATGCCCGATCCTGTTGCTGCGCGCCTGCGTCTCGCGCCCGAAGCCCTGACCCGGCGTTTTTCCCCCGAGCAGTTTGCCTTCACCAACACCGATGATCTGGAGCCGTTTCGCGGAGTACTGGGCCAGGAGCGTGCCGTCGAGGCCCTGCAGTTCGGCGTGGCCATGCCACGCCCTGGCTACAACGTCTATGTGATGGGCGAGCCGGGCACCGGCCGCTTCTCCTTCGTCAAGCGCTACCTCAAGGCCGAGGGCAAGCGCCAGCAGACCCCGGCCGACCGGGTCTACGTCAACAATTTCGAAGACACCCGCGAGCCGCGTGCGCTGGAGTTGCCGGCAGGCACTGCTGGCGAGTTCATCGCCGACATGAACGGATTGATCGGCAACCTGCTGGCGACCTTCCCGGCGGTGTTCGAGCACCCGTCCTACCAACAGAAGAAGGGCGCCATCGATCGTGCCTTCAACCAGCGCTACGACCGTGCCCTGGATGTGATCGAACGCGCGTCGCTGGAAAAGGACGTGGCGCTGTACCGCGACGCCAGCAATGTCGCCTTCACCCCCATGGCCGACGGCAAGGCGCTGGATGAGGCCGAGTTCGCCCAGTTGCCCGAAGAGGTCCGCGAGCAGTTCCACGAAGACATCGCCGAGCTGGAGGAGCGTCTCAACGAGGAGCTGTCCAGCCTGCCGCAATGGAAGCGCGAGTCGAACAATCAGCTGCGCGAACTGAACGAAGAAACCATCACCCTGGCCCTGCAACCGCTACTGGCCCCTCTGTCGGAGAAGTACGCCGAGAACGCTGCGGTGTGCGCCTACCTGCAGTCGGTGCAGTTGAACCTGCTGCGCACCGTGGTCGAGCAACTGGTCGACGATGCCAAGACCGACGCGGTGGCGCGCAAGATGCTCGAGGAGCAGTACGCGCCAAGCCTGGTGGTGGGGCATCCGGTCAATGGCGGCGCGCCGGTGGTGTTCGAGCCGCACCCGACCTACGACAACCTGTTCGGTCGCATCGAGTACAGCACTGACCAGGGCGCGCTTTCCACTTCCTACCGCCAGCTGCGTCCCGGTGCATTGCACCGCGCCAACGGCGGCTTCCTGATCCTGGAAGCGGAAAAAATGCTGGGCGAGCCCTTCGTCTGGGATGCACTCAAGCGCGCGCTGCAGTCGCGCAAGCTGAAAATGGAGTCGCCGCTGGGCGAGCTGGGCCGCATCGCCACCGTCACCCTGACGCCGCAGATGATCCCGCTCAACGTCAAGCTGGTGATCATCGGCTCGCGTCAGCTCTACTACGCGCTGCAGGACCACGATTCGGACTTCCAGGAGATGTTCCGCGTACTGGTCGACTTCGACGAAGACATGCCGATGGTCGACGAGAACCTCGAGCAGTTCGCCCAGCTGCTGCGCACGCGTACCAATGAAGAGGGCATGGCGCCGCTGACCAGCGATGCCGTGGCGCGCCTGGCGACCTTCAGCGCGCGCCTGGCAGAGAACCAGTCGCGGCTCTCGGCGCGTATCGGCGACCTGTTCCAGCTGGTCAGCGAGGCGGACTTCATCCGCCAATTGGCCAACGACGAGATGACCGACGCAGGCCACATCGAGCGTGCGCTCAAGGCCAAGGCGACCCGCACCGGGCGAGTGTCGCAGCGGGTGCTCGATGACATGCTCGCCGGCATCATCCTGATCGACAGCGAAGGCGCTGCCATCGGCAAGTGCAACGGCCTGACGGTACTGGAGGTCGGCGATTCGGCATTTGGCATGCCTGCGCGGATCTCCGCCACGGTCTACCCGGGTGGCAGCGGCATCGTCGACATCGAGCGTGAGGTCAACCTCGGCCAGCCGATCCACTCCAAAGGCGTGATGATCCTCACCGGGTACCTGGGCAGCCGCTACGCCCAAGAGTTTCCCCTGGCGATCTCGGCGAGCATCGCCCTGGAGCAGTCCTACGGCTACGTGGACGGCGACAGTGCCTCGCTTGGCGAGGCCTGTACGCTGATCTCGGCGCTGTCGCGCACGCCGCTCAAGCAGTGCTTCGCCATCACCGGTTCGATCAACCAGTTCGGCGAAGTGCAGGCGGTGGGCGGGGTCAACGAGAAGATCGAAGGCTTCTTCCGCCTGTGCGAAGCGCGTGGCCTGACTGGCGAGCAAGGGGTGATCATCCCGCGCGCCAACGTTGCCACGCTGATGCTCGACGAGCGCGTGCTGCAGGCGGTCGAAGCCGGGCGCTTCCATGTCTATGCGGTGAGCCAGGCCGATGAAGCGCTGAGCCTGCTGGTGGGCGAGGATGCGGGGACGCCGGACGAGAAGGGCGAATTCCCTGAAGGCAGCGTCAACGCGCGGGTGGTCGAGCGTCTGCGGGTCATCGCCGAGATGATCAGCGAGGAAGAGATCAAGGAGGCCGAGAAGGAACGGCTGGAGGAGATGGTGGCCCAGGCCAAGCCGGCCTGAGTCAATAAACCGGCGCTGGCGGCCAAGTGCTACCGTTCAGCGCCGGTTTTCCAGCAATGCCCACCTGTCATCTATGCTGGAACTTAAGGAGTTTTCAGGGTTCAGGATGGAAACAGCCTGTCTTGCAGGCTGAACAGGGCTTCTCAGAGGGGACGCCGCCATGCGCAACCTCAGCCTCACCCGCCAGTGCCTTGGCCTGGTGACCCGCATCGAGTGCAGCATCCGTCCGCTGGCCGGCGACAACGGCATGTGGACCTTGCTGTTTGCCGCCGGCATGTCCGGTGAACAGCCTTCGGCGATCAAGGCACAAGGGCCGTTTCATGGGCCGATGGTGGCCGAATCGGTGATGAACGCCGTTGTCGACAGCTTGACCCTGCACGGCTACCAGGTGGCTGAAGACCCGCAGATCTGGTGCCTGCACCTGCAGGCGCAATTGCGGCGGATCAACGGAGAACGTTGCCGCAATATCGGGGACTACCAGTTCCGTCCGGATAATTGAAGAGGACTCTGCGGCAACCCGCCGCAGACTTTTGCTGTCATTGATGGCTGGCTATACTCGCGCACGCTTTTCCAGTCATCTCATGAGTCCCTATCCTCCATGGAACGTATTCTCGAAAACGCGATGTATGCCTCTCGCTGGCTGCTCGCACCCATCTATTTCGGCCTGTCGCTGGGCTTGCTGGCGCTGGCGCTGAAGTTCTTCCAGGAAGTGGTTCACGTCCTGCCCAACGTCTTCGCGCTGAGCGAAGCGGACCTGATCCTGGTGATCCTGTCGCTGATCGACATGTCGCTGGTCGGCGGCCTGCTGGTGATGGTGATGATCTCCGGCTACGAGAACTTCGTCTCGCAACTGGACATCGACGAGAGCAAGGAAAAGCTCAACTGGCTGGGCAAGATGGACTCTTCTTCGCTGAAGATGAAGGTTGCGGCGTCGATCGTGGCCATTTCCTCGATCCACCTGCTGCGCGTGTTCATGGATGCGCAGAACATCTCCACCGACTACCTGATGTTGTATGTGATCATCCACATGACCTTCGTGGTCTCGGCCTTCTGCATGGGCTATCTGGACAAGCTGACCAAGCATTGAGTTGGTGTTGCCCTTTTCGCGAGTTCGCCCGCGAGAAGGGCGACGTGCTTCCGGCCGACGAGTGGCCCCTTGTCTAATCCCGGCTTCTGTACAAAAAATGAGCACTCATGTGGGCTTCCCGCAGCGAGGTGCATCCATGAACCTGCATCAGCTCAATACCGAGGCCAGGGCCGGCCACGTCGATGAACTCAACCTGATCGCCATCGAAGGCGGCGATTACCTGCTCGAGGCCCGGATCAAGGGTCATGCCCATCCGTTGAACGATCCCCGTGGCGAGCGCCTGCGGGTGCACTCGGTCGAAGATGCTCGCTTGCTCCTGCAAGCCCTGCCCATGCTGTCGATGAACCTGGTGCACTGGTCGGTGCAGGATGAGATGTGCGGCATGGGCAGCCACCCGGAGGAAGACCTCAAGGTCCCGATATCCCAGCGTTCGGCCTGGTAGCTGCTTCGCGCGGCCCCAGTGTGCTAGGCTGCTTGCCCTTTTGATCAAGGGCGCGGATGCAGTGCGCCCTTAAGCGGAGCAAGCCAATGTCCGAACTCAACCTGTCCACCGACGAATCCCGCGTCAGCTACGGCATCGGCCGCCAGCTGGGCGGCCAGCTGCGAGACAACCCACCACCAGGCGTGAACCTGGAAGCGATTCTCGCTGGCCTGACCGACGCCTTCAACGGTGCCGACAGCCGTGTCAGCGAAGCCGACCTGTCTGCCAGCTTCAAGGTTATCCGCGAAGTGATGCAGGCCGAAGCTGCCGCCAAAGCCGAAGCTGCCGCCGCCGAGGGCAAGGCCTTCCTGGTCGAGAATGCCAAGCGTGACGGCATCACCACCCTGGCTTCGGGCCTGCAGTTCGAAGTGCTGACCGCTGGTAGCGGCGCCAAGCCGAGCCGCGAAGACAACGTGCGTACCCACTACCACGGCACCCTGATCGACGGCACCGTGTTCGACAGCTCCTACGAGCGCGGCCAGCCTGCCGAATTCCCGGTAGGTGGCGTGATCGCTGGCTGGACCGAAGCGCTGCAACTGATGAACGCTGGCAGCAAATGGCGCCTGTACGTGCCGAGCGAGCTGGCCTATGGCGCGCAAGGCGTTGGTAGCATCCCGCCGCACAGCGTGCTGGTGTTCGACGTCGAGCTGCTCGACGTTCTGTAAGACTGCGTTGTCTTCATCGCGGGACCAGCCCGCTCCCACATGTGCCCCGCAGGCTCTAGTGCGTAGGTGTATTGGTGGGAGCGGGCCTTGCCCGCGAAGAGGCCGGTAATGCCGGCCTCAATTCCAATCCGTTCCCCCTGGGCGCAACGCCCGCGCATAGCAGAACAGAAACAGATTCCTCACCAGTTCCTTCAGTACTCCAGGCTCACTCGAGTTCAGGCCGTTGAGGTCCAGGTCGCCCTGGTCACGCAGTTCGTCGAGCGCTTCTTCCTCGAGTACGGCACAGACTTCGCCGGTCTCGCGATGGAGGATGCGCAGGTAGGGATGGGGGCGGTCGAGCCAGGCGTCGATCAGGTAGGTCATGGCTATTCTCCTTGGAAAGCGTTCCAATGAGAATAATTCTTATTATCAAAATAGCAAGTGACTATTGGATTAATTCTGCCGAAGGGTGCAGATGATCCTGTTGCAGGATCTGTCAGGGTCACCCGAGGGCAGCCCTGCAAATAGGCTCAGACCTTGCGCACGAACTCGGACTTGAGTTTCATCGCGCCGATGCCGTCGATCTTGCAGTCGATATCGTGGTCGCCGTCGCACAGGCGGATGTTCTTGACCTTGGTGCCGACCTTGACCACCAGCGACGAGCCCTTGACCTTGAGGTCCTTGATCACGGTGACGGTGTCGCCATCCTGCAGGACGTTGCCGACCGAATCTTTTTTCACCACGTCATCGCTGGCCGTCTCGGCGTCGCCGCTGGCCGACCACTCGTGGGCGCATTCGGGGCAGATCAGTTGGGTGCCATCCTCGTAGGTGTATTCGGAGTTGCAGGCGGGGCAGGGCGGCAGAGTGCTCACTTCGGTTCCTTGGTGTACAGAGGGTTAAAGGCGCACATTGTATAAGGTTTTGCGGCGAAAATGTTTTTTGTCCGCACCAAAGCATTCGCGGGCAAGCCCGCTCGCACAGGACCCAAGTACATCAGGTCCTTTGTGGGAGCGGGCTTGCCCGCGAATGAAGACGATGCGATCTATCAGTGCGTACGCGCGACCGCAAACTCGCTCAGCTCGACCAGTGCATCACGGTATTCGCTTGCTGGCAGTACTTCCAGGCAGGCGATGGCGCGGGCGACGTAGTCGCGGGCCATCCGTGCGGTGTAGTCGAGTGCGCCGGAGGCTTCGACGGCAATGCGGATCTGCTCGAGGTCTTCCAGGCCGCCCTTCTGGATGGCCTGGCGCACCAGCGCCGCCTGCTCTGGCGTGCCTTCGCGCATGGTGTAGATCAGTGGCAGGGTGGGCTTGCCTTCGGCCAGGTCGTCGCCGACGTTCTTGCCCAGGGTTTCGGAGTCGCCCTTGTAGTCGAGCAGGTCGTCGACCAGCTGGAAGGCCACGCCCAGGTGGTCGCCGAAGGTGCGCAGGGCCTCGCGCTGTTCGTCGCTGGCGCCGGCCAGCGCCGCGGCGCTGTGGGTCGAGGCTTCGAAGAGCATGGCGGTCTTGCCGCGGATGACGTCCATGTACACCTCTTCGGTGGTGCTGGCATCACGCACGCGCGACAGCTGCAGCACTTCACCCTCGGCGATCACCCGGGTGGCCTTGGACAGGATCTGCATGACCGGCATCGAGCCCAGTTCGACCATCATTTCGAACGAGCGCGAATAGAGGAAGTCGCCGACCAGCACGCTCGGGGCGTTACCCCACAGGGCATTGGCAGTGGAGCGGCCGCGGCGCATGCCGGACATGTCGACCACATCGTCGTGCAGCAGGGTGGCGGTGTGCAGGAATTCGATGGTCGCGGCCAGCAGGCGCAGGTCGTCGCCTTGACGGCCCAGGGCCTTGCCGCACAGCAGCACCAGCAATGGGCGCAGGCGCTTGCCACCCGCGGATGTGATATAGTCGCCGATCTTCGATACCAGCGGCACGCGCGAGGTCAGCTGCTTCTTGATGATCTCGTCGACGGCGCTGAAATCGTCAGCTACCGCGCGGTAGAAGGATTGGGGTTGCATCGGCTGCTCCATTGAGGTTGCGCGGCATGCTAGGTCGCGGGTCCCGGTGTGTCAAGGCGCGCTGCCTGCACCCTCGGGGCGGCACTTGCAAGGCTTTACCGGGTTGCGTACAATCGCGCACCCTAACTTCCTGGGCAGCACCTGCCTTACGCAATTGCACCGGGCCGTTCCAGCCTTGTGCAGCCATGCCAGCCAATACTCATCATATAAAGCGCTGGGTGAGCAGGATTATCGGAGATTCAAAATGTCCTACGCAGTAATCGTTACCGGCGGCAAGCAGTACAAAGTCGCTGAAGGTGAATTCCTCAAGATCGAAAAACTGGAAGTCGCCACTGGCGAATCCGTGACTTTCGATCGCGTTCTGCTGGTCGCCAACGGTGAAGAAGTCACCATCGGTGCTCCAGTCGTTGCTGGCGCCAAAGTAGTGGCCGAAGTTGTTTCGCAAGGCCGCCACGACAAGGTTCGTATCATCAAGTTCCGTCGTCGTAAGCACCACATGAAGCGCATGGGCCACCGCCAGTGGTTCACCGAGATCAAAATCACCGGTATCCAGGCTTAATCCCCTAGGTCCCCTGAATTTATTTGGAGAATTGAACCATGGCTCACAAGAAGGCTGGTGGTAGTACTCGTAACGGTCGCGACTCAGAATCGAAACGCCTTGGCGTGAAGATGTATGGCGGCCAGGTTATCAAGCCGGGCAACATCATCGTCCGTCAGCGCGGCACCGAATTCCACGCTGGCTACGGCGTTGGCATGGGCAAGGATCACACCTTGTTCGCCAAGATCGACGGCGTGATCAAGTTCGAGAAGAAAGGCGAGTTCAACCGCCGTTACGTGAGCATCGTCGCCGCTTAATCGCGACGTCGCTCCAGAAGCCCCGTCATGCGACGGGGCTTTTTCGTTTGTGGTGAGCCTCTTGCAAAGCTGTTTGTCTGGGCTGCCGGCGTTGGTTTCTGATGATACGGGGCCGCCGCGCTCATTTTTGCAAGAGCCTCAGGGTTTTCTGGTTTTCAGCTCGTCGTCCGACGAGAGGCGGTTTTGAATGAAGTTTGTTGACGAAGTATCGATCCGGGTAAAAGCCGGTGACGGCGGTAACGGTTGCATGAGCTTCCGCCGCGAAAAATTCATCGAGAACGGTGGTCCCAACGGCGGTGACGGTGGCGACGGCGGTTCGGTGTACATGGTGGCCGACGAGAACCTCAACACCCTGGTCGACTACCGCTACACCCGCCACCACGAGGCCCAGCGCGGCCAGAATGGCGGCAGCACCGATTGCACCGGCAAGAAGGGCGAGGACCTGTTCCTGCGCGTGCCGGTCGGCACCACGGTGATCGATGCCTCTACCCAGGAAGTCATCGGCGACCTGATCACCCCGGGTCAGAAGCTGATGGTCGCCCAGGGCGGCTGGCACGGCCTGGGCAACACCCGTTTCAAGTCGAGTACCAACCGTGCGCCGCGCCAGACCACGCCTGGCAAGCCGGGCGACCAGCGCGACCTGAAGATGGAATTGAAAGTGCTGGCCGACGTCGGCCTGCTGGGCCTGCCGAACGCCGGCAAGAGCACCTTCATTCGCGCCGTCTCGGCCGCCAAGCCGAAGGTTGCCGACTACCCGTTCACCACCCTGGTGCCGAACCTGGGCGTGGTCAGCGTCGACCGCTGGAAGAGCTTCGTCATCGCCGACATTCCCGGCCTGATCGAGGGCGCCTCCGAAGGTGCTGGCCTGGGTATCCGTTTCCTCAAGCACCTGGCCCGTACCCGTGTGCTGCTGCACCTGGTCGACCTCGCGCCGCTGGACGAGAGCAGCCCGGCCGATGCCGCCGAAGTGATCATCAACGAGCTGGCGCAGTTCAGCCCGGCGCTGGTCGATCGCGAGCGCTGGCTGGTGCTGAACAAGGCCGACATGCTGATGGAAGACGAGCGCGACGAGCGTGTGAAGGAAGTCGTCGACCGCCTGAACTGGGATGGCCCGGTCTACGTGATCTCGGCCATCTCCAAGCAGGGCACCGAGAAGCTCAGCCATGACCTGATGCGCTTCCTCGAAGACCGCGCCGACCGCCTGGCCAACGACCCGGCCTACGCCGCCGAGCTCAACGAACTCGACCAGCGCATCGAAGACGAGGCCCGTGCCCAGCTTCAGGCCCTGGACGACGCTCGTACCCTGCGCCGTACCGGCGTCAAGAGCGTCCACGACATCGGCGACGATGACGACTGGGATGACTTCGAGGACGACGAGGACGGCCCGGAAATCATTTACGTGCGCGACTGACCGGTTGCAGTACACTGAACGCCGCTCTTCGAGGCAGTGTGCCGTGATCAGGCTTGGG
>NZ_BCBT01000038.1:0-60654 GCF_001320965.1 Pseudomonas sp. NBRC 111143
GAAGGCCCGCCCACTCGGCGTCACCCGATACTGCTGCGTCAGACCAGCTTCAAGGCGTTGCAGGAAAAGGTCGCGTTCAGCGATGCACAGGGCAGCCACACCGCGCGCTTCGGCGAGATCGAGCAACGCGGGGCGGCGCTGACGCCGAAAGGCCGGGCGCTCTACGACCGCCTGCTCGACGCGACCCGGGCCGCCCTCAACGGCGTACCGGCCGAAACCAATGCCGAGCACTACAAGACGCTGCTGGCGCAACACTTTGCCGAATTCCCGGATGATCTGACGCAGATGCGCGAGCAGGGGCTGGCGTACTTCCGTTACTTCGCCACCGAAAAAGGCCTGGCCGAACGAGGTCGCCAGGATCGACCTTCCACGCTGCAAGGCCTGATCGACGCTGGGCATGTGCATTTCGAAGCGCTGGTGTACGAGGATTTCCTGCCGGTCAGTGCCGCAGGGATTTTCCAGTCGAATCTGGGCGACGATGCCCAGGCCGACTATGGCAGCAATGCCAATCGCGATGCCTTCGAGGCAGCGCTGGGACTCAAGGTGCAGGACGAACTTGCGCTGTACGCCCAGAGCGAACGACGTTCGCTGCAAGCCTGTGCACAGGCCTTGGGCGTTACGCTGGAATAGGGCTGCGAGGCAGCCCCTGTGTGCGGCCTCGGCCGCACGCCATCACTCGCCGATGGCAGCCTTGTAGCCTGCCGCGTCCAGCAGTTTGTCCAGCTCGGCCTTGTCGCTCGGCTTGAGCTTGAAGATCCACGACTCGTAGGGCTCTTCATTGAGCAGCTCAGGGCTGTCGGCCAGCTCCTCGTTGACGGCGATGACTTCGCCGCCGACCGGGGCGTAGATGTCGGATGCGGCCTTGACCGACTCGACCACCCCCGCAGCGTCGCCCGCGGCGAAGACCTTGCCGACTTCGGCCAGTTCGACGAACACTACATCACCCAGAGCTTCCTGGGCGTGATCGCTGATACCCACGGTCACGGTGCCGTCGGCTTCCAGGCGCGCCCATTCATGACTTTCAGCAAAACGCAGGTCGGCGGGGATATTGCTCATGTGTCGTATTCCTCGGTTGGCTCAGCGGTCTACCGCCGGTAATTGAGTGTTCAGATCAGGGTCTTGCCGTGGCGCACGAAGGTCGGTTTGACCACCCGCACCGGATACCACTTGCCACGAATCTCTACTTCGGCGCGGTCGCCAGTGGCGATGGGCACGCGCGCCAAGGCAATGGACTTGCTTAGCGTAGGGGAGAAACTACCACTGGTGATCTCTCCTTCGCCAATACCGGCAACACGAACTGTCTGGTGGGCACGCAGAACGCCGCGCTCCTCCAGTACCAGGCCGACCAGTTTGTCCTGCACACCACGCTCGATTTCCGCCAGCAGGCCGCTGCGGCCGATGAAATCGCGGTCAGCAGGCTCCCAGGCAACGCTCCAACCCAGGTTGGAGGTCAGCGGTGTGTGGGCTTCGTCGATATCCTGGCCGTACAGGTTCATGCCGGCCTCCAGGCGCAGCGTGTCACGAGCGCCAAGGCCGCTGGGGGCGATGCCGGCGCCGACCAGGTCGTAGAAGAAGCTTGCGGCCTGATCGCCCGGCAGGATGATTTCCAGCCCATCTTCGCCGGTGTAGCCGGTGCGGGCGACGAACCAGTCGCCTTCGGCGACACCCTCGAACGGGCGCAGCTCGCGAATCAGCGCCGCACGCGCAACACTGAGCAATGCGGCGACCTTCTCACGGGCGTGGGGCCCCTGGATGGCGAGGATCGCAAGCTCGGGGCGTACCTCGATGCAGACGGCAAAGCCTTCGCTCTGGGCCTTCAGCCAGGGCAGTACCTTGTCGCGGGTGGCAGCATTGGCCACCAGTCGATAGCCGTCTTCGGTGCGGTAGGCGATCAGGTCGTCGATGACCCCGCCCTGCTCATTGAGCAACGGGCTGTAGAGGGCTTTGCCGGGGCTTTCGAGGCGGGCCACGTCGTTGGCCAGCAGGCGCCGTAGCCAGGGGGTGGCGTCGGCACCGTCGATGTCGATGACTGTCATGTGGGAAACGTCGAAGACGCCGCAATCACTGCGGACCTGATGATGTTCTTCGACCTGAGAGCCGTAATGCAGGGGCATGTCCCAACCGCCGAAATCGACCGTCTTGGCGCCAAGCGCCAGATGCAGGTCGTACAGGGGCGTGCGCTGTCCCATGGGTTTCTCCTTCCGGGCGTGGCGAAGCAGAGGCGGTCGGTGCTGTTGAATCAACACCTGATCTTGTAGGACCCACCTCTACGAATGCCGCGCATTGTAGCCGCAAGGGCGGGGACTGGCACCCTCAGCGAGGATGCCCAGGACGAGAGGCAGAGCGGCGGATCAGGCCGATGACCGGCAAAAGCCCCACCAGCACCAGGGTCAGGGCCGGCAGCGAAGCGCGCGCCCATTCGCCCTCGCTGGTCATCTCGAACACCCGCACGGCCAGGGTGTCCCAGCCGAACGGCCGCATCAGAAGCGTGGCCGGCATCTCCTTCAGCACATCGACGAACACCAATAGCGCGGCACTGAGCGCACCCGGCACCAGCAGCGGTAGATACACCTTGAAAAACAATCTCGGCCCCGCCACGCCGAGGCTGCGCGAAGCCTCCGGCAGCGACGGGCGGATCCGCTCCAGGCTGCTTTCCAGCGGCCCGTAGGCCACCGCGATGAAGCGCACCAGATAGGCCAGCAACAGCGCAGACACGCTGCCCAGCAATAGCGGCTTGCCGGCGCCGCCCAGCCAGGTGGAAAGCGGAATCACCAGTTGATTGTCCAGATAGCTGAACGCCAGCATGATCGACACCGCGAGCACCGAGCCAGGCAAGGCGTAGCCCAGGTTGGCCAAGCCGACGCCGGCACGAATCGATGGCGTGGGCGCCTGACGCCGTGCAAAGGCCAGCAGCAGCGCCACGCTGACGGTGATCAACGCCGCCATCGCGCCCAGGTACAGGGTGTGCAGGATCAACGCGCCATAGCGCTCGTCCAGATCATGTCGGCCACGCTGCCAGAACCAGGCCAGCAACTGCAGCAGCGGGATGACGAAGGCGCAGGCGAACACCAGCAGGCACCAACCGCTGGCCGCCAGCGCCTTGAGCCCGCGCAGATGATAGAGCGCCTGCCCGCGCGGGCGCTCGTTGCCGCTACGGCTGGCGCCACGGGCGCGGCGTTCTCCATAGAGCACCAGCATCACGGCCAGCAGCAACAGGCTGGCCAGTTGCGCCGCACCGGACAGGCTGAAGAATCCGTACCAGGTCTTGTAGATGGCGGTGGTGAAGGTGTCGAAGTTGAACACCGAGACCGCACCGAAGTCCGCCAGCGTCTCCATCAACGCCAGGGCGATGCCCGCGCCGATGGCCGGCCGCGCCATCGGTAGCGCCACCCGCCAGAACGCCTGCAACGGCGACAACCCCAGCACCCTTGCGGCCTCCATAAGACCCTTGCCCTGGGCCAGGAAGGCGGTGCGCGCTAACAGGTAGACATAGGGGTAGAACACCAGCACCAGCACGATGATGACCCCGCCGGTCGAACGTACCCGGGGCAGGCGCATCGGCCCGAACAGCTCGCGCAAGGCACTCTGCACCGGGCCGGAGAAATCCAGCAGGCCGACGAAGACGAAGGCCAGCACGTAGGCGGGGATGGCAAAGGGCAGCATCAGCGCCCAGTCGAGCCAGCGCCGGCCGGGAAACTCACAGAGGCTGGTGAGCCAGGCCAGGCTGACGCCCAGCACGGTGACGCCGACACCCACGCCCAGCACCAGGGTCAAGGTGTTGCCCAGCAGGCGGCTCATCTGGGTGTCGAGCAGGTGCGACCAGATCTGCGTGTCGATCGACTGCCATGACAGCACCAGTACGCTCAGGGGCAGGAGCACCAGGGCGGCGACAAGGCTGACCGGAAGGTACCAGCGGCGTTGGAGGGAGTGGGGCAAGGCAGGTATCTCGGTTGCAGGTTGCGACCGCTGTGCGGTCGTTCGCAGCTAAAGCCGCTTCCAACCTGTGGGAGCGGCTTCAGGCGAAGGGGCCCAGGAAGGCCCCGAGAGGATAAGCTGTGAAACTCAGTTCCAGCCAGCCCGATCCATCAGGCGAATGGCTTCGGCCTGCCGCTTGCCGGCCACTTCTACCGGCAGGCTGTCGGCCTTGAAGCTGCCCCAGGCCGCGACTTCATCCGATGGCTTGACCTTGGGGTTGGCCGGGAATTCCTGGTTGATGTCGGCGAACAGCTTCTGCGCTTCCTCGCCCGTCATCCACTCGACCAGCTTCTTCGCCGCTTCCGGGTGCGGGGCGTGCTTGGTCAGGCCGATACCCGAGAGGTTGACGTGCACGCCACGGTCGCCCTGGTTGGGCCAGAAGATCTTCACCGGCAGCTTCGGGTCGGCCTTGTGCAGGCGCCCGTAGTAGTAGGTGTTGACCACGCCCACGTCACACTGGCCCGCGGCAACGGCCTGGATCACTGCGTTGTCGTCGGAGAACACGTCGGTGGACAGGTTGTTGACCCAGCCCTTGACCAGCTTCTCGGTCTCGGCCTCGCCATGGGTCTCGATCAGGGTGGCGGTCAGCGACTGGTTGTAGACCTTCTTCGCGGTGCGCAGGCACAGGCGGCCTTCCCACTGTTTGTCGGCCAGGGCTTCGTAGGTGCTCAGTTCCGAGGGTTTGACCCGCTCGGTGGAGTAGATGATGGTCCGCGCACGCAGACTCAGACCGGTCCAGTCGTGGGAAGAGGCGCGGTACTGCGGCGGAATGTTCTTGTCGATGACGTCCGACTTGATCGGCTGCAGGATGCCCATCTGCTCGGCCTGCCAGAGGTTGCCGGCATCCACGGTTAGCAGCAGGTCGGCGACGCCGTTCTGGCCCTCGGCCTTGATGCGCTGCATCAGCGGCGCTTCCTTGTCGGTGATGAACTTGATCTTCACCCCGGTCTTGGCGGTGTAGGCATCGAATACCGGTTTGATCAGTTCGTCGATGCGCGAGGAGTACACCACCACTTCATCATCCGCCGCCTGGACGGAACCGGCGAACAGGGTCAGGGCCAGGGCGGCCAGTAGGGGCTTGCGGGGCGACATGGTGGATGCTCCTCGGGGTTAAAGAGATGCAAATGGTAGTGAATCCCATTTTCCCACTCACCCTGGAAGCAGTTACCGGATGTTGCAAACCAATCGCGGGGCACGCCCGCGCCTACAGAACCACCCCGTTCTTCAGGCAGGTGGCGTACCTGTAGGAGCGGGCTTGCCCCGCGATAGGGCCCTCACGCCTTGGCCAGGTCTGGAAGGTCGCCGCTCAACCCCAAGGCCTGGCGCACGAACACTGCCTTGGCCTCGGGCATCCCTTCCACCAGTTTCAAGCCCGTGTTGCGCAGCCAGCGCAGCGGCAGAGGATTGGCCTGGAACAGGCGTTCGAAGCCCTCCATCGCCGCCATCAGGGCAAGGTTGTGCGGCATACGTCGACGCTCGTAGCGACTCAGCACCTTCACATCCGCCAGGCGCTCGCCACGCTCGCACGCGTGCATCAGCTCCTCGGCCAGCACTGCCGCATCGAGAAAGCCCAGGTTGACGCCCTGCCCCGCCAGGGGGTGGATGGTGTGGGCAGCATCGCCGATCAGCACCAGGCCTTCGTCCACATAGCGCTTGGCATGGCGCTGGCGCAGCGGTACGCAGACACGGCGGTCGGCATGCAGCACCTGGCCCAGGCGGCCTTCGAAGGCGCGCTCCAGCGCCTGGCAGAACGCCGCGTCATCCAACGCCATGGCCTGCTCGGCCTGCTCAGGGGTAGTGGACCAGACGATCGAGCACCAGTGCTGGCCGTCATCGCGCGACAACGGCAGGAAAGCCAGCGGCCCTTCGTCGGTGAAGCGTTGCCAGGCCGTGGCGCGGTGCGGATCGCTGCAGCGCACGCTGGTGACGATGGCGTGATGCAGGTAATCCCACTCGCGCGTCTCGCAGCCCGCCAGGCGCCGCACGGCCGAATTGGCGCCGTCGGCGGCGACCACCAGCGGCGCACGCAGGCGACGGCCATCGGACAGGGTCACCAGCCACTCATCGCCGGAGCGGCGCAGCTGTTCCAGGCGCGCATTGGGCAGCAGCCCGACGTCACTGTCGTGCAGACGGTCCAGCAGGCCGTCCTGCACCACACGGTTCTCGACGATGTGGCCAAGCACCTGAGCATGCACACTGGCGGCCGAGAAATGAATCTGGCCGGTGCCGCTGCCGTCCCAGACCTGCATGTCCGAATAGGGCGTCACACGGCGCCCGACAATGCCCTCCCAAGCGCCAAGACGCTCGAGAATGCGCTGGCTGGCCGCCGACAGGGCACTGACCCGCGGCTCGAAGGGCGCGGCGTCATCGAAAGGCTTGACCGACAGCGGCCCGCCATCGAGCAGCAGCACCTCCAGGCCACTGTGGCGCAACGCCAGGGCCAGGGCGCTGCCGACCATACCGGCACCGACAATCAACAGATCCGCGCGCATGTCCATGCCTTACGCCTGCCTCGCTTGCGGCTTGAGCCGCACGTATAGGGTTTTGTCGACCCGCGCCACCAGCTCGCCGGCGCCATCGCGGATATCGACCTGCAGACGCGGCAGGCACTTCTTTCCACCGGCCGTCTGCTGGCGGATGTCGTCCAGCAGTGCGTCATCGATGTGGAATTCGGCGAACACCGGGCCCTTGCCCGGTGCGATGAAGTCGATGCTGGCAGCCTTGTCCCAGACGATGTACTCGCGGCCCAGCTGCTCGATCAGCAACAGCATGTAGAACGGATCGACCATCGAGTAGAGGCTGCCACCGAACTGGGTGCCGACGTAGTTGCGGTTCCAGCGGGTCAGGTTCATGCGCACCTTGACGCTGCGCATGTCGGGGCTGATGTGCTGCACGCGGATACCCGCCCCCAGGTAGGGCGGGTAGAAATTCAGCAACCAGCGCAACATGCGGGCCCGACGGGCGAGCTTGCGGGCGTCCTTCATGCGCGGCCCCGCGGGTCGGGGCGGGTTCCCAGGCCCATGGCCTGGCGGGCGAACCAGCTCTTGGCCGGTGGCAGCAGGTCCAGGCCCAGCAGGCCGAGGTTGCGCCCGGCGGCCACCAGCGGTTGGGCGCTGCCAAACAGGCGGGTGACCTGGTCGGAGAAGCCGATGGTCAGGCTCTGGTCCAGACGTTGGCGCTGGCGATAACCCTGCAGTGTTGCCAGGTCGCCCGGCTGCTGCGGGCCTGCGAGCAGGGCCTCGGCCAGTGCGTGCACGTCGCGCAGCGACAGGTTGAACCCCTGACCTGCGATCGGGTGGAGGCTGTGCGCCGCGTTGCCCAGTACCACCAGGTGCGGGCGTACCTGCTCCTCGGCTTCGACCAGTGCCAGCGGGTAGAGATGCCGTGCGCCGACCTGGCGCAGAGCGCCGAGGCGGTAGCCGAACGCGCCCTGCAGTTCGCGCAGGAAGGCGCGCTCGTCGATATCGGCCAGACGCCGTGCGTCCATGCCCTGCCGCGTCCAGACCAGCGCGCAGCGGTTTTCCGGCAGTGGCAGCAAGGCCATCGGGCCTTGTTCGGTGAATCGTTCGAACGCCTGGCCACGATGGGCCTCGCCTGGAGAGATGTTGGCGATCAGCGCACTCTGGTCATAGGGCGTGCGGCGCACATGAATGCCCAACTGCTCGCGCAGGCCGGAGCGGCCGCCGTCGGCGAGAATCGCCAGGTCGCATTCAAGGCTGGTGTCATCGTCGAGTTGCAGGCGATAACCGCCCTCGACAGGCTGCATGGCCCTGACTTCGGCCGGGCACCGCCAGCTCACCACCTCGCTGTCCAGCCCCTGCCACAGGCACTGGCCGAGCCAGGCGTTTTCCACCACATAACCCAGCGCAGGCACACCTTCTTCCTGGGCATCCAGCCGGGTGGCGCCAAAGCGGCCGCGGTCGGACACCTGGATCTGCCGGATCGGTTCGGCGCGGTGCTCAATGCCCTGCCACAGGCCAAGCTGGTCGTAGATCTGCCGAGTGCCGAAGGACAGCGCCGAGGAGCGTGCATCGTAGCTGGGCTGGAAGCTGTCGCCGGGGGCGAACGGCTCGATCAGCAGGATCTTCCAGCCGCGCGCCTTGGCCCCGGCCTGCAGCGCCAGCGCCAGGCTGGCACCGACCAGGCCGCCGCCGATGATCGCCAGGTTCACCCGGCTCATGCCACGTCCTTGCGCGCGTCGAGCATCAGTGCCTCGATTTCGTCGACTGTCTTCGGCACACCCGAAGTAAGAATTTCACAGCCCTTTCTGGTGACCACCACGTCGTCCTCGATCCGCACCCCGATGCCGCGCCACTTCTTAGCCACGCTCTGGTTGTCGGCTGCGATGTAGATACCTGGTTCGACAGTCAGCGCCATGCCCGGTTCGAGCACCCGCCACTGACCGCCGACCTTGTATTCACCCACATCATGCACATCCATGCCCAGCCAGTGTCCGGCGCGGTGCATGTAGAACGCGCGGTAGGCTTCGCTGTCGATCAGCGCCTGCACCTCACCCTTGAGCAGCCCCAGCTCGACCAGGCCCTGGGTGATCACCCGCACCGTCGCTTCATGGGCGTGATTCCAGTGTTTGCCCGGCGCAATCTCGGCAAAGGCGGCTTCCTGGGCCTTGAGCACCAGTTCATAGATCGCCTTCTGCTCGGGCGAGAACCGTCCGCTGACCGGGAAGGTACGGGTGATGTCGCTGGCGTAGCAGTCGATCTCACAACCGGCGTCGATCAGCACGAGGTCACCGTCCTTGAGCGGCGCATCGTTCTGCTGATAGTGCAGGATGCAGGCATTGCGCCCGGCGGCGACGATCGAGCCGTAGGCCGGCATCTTCGCGCCACCCTTGCGGAACTCGTAGTCCAGCTCGGCCTCCAGGCTGTATTCGTGCAGACCGGCGCGGCAGGCCTGCATGGCTCGTACATGGGCGCGCGCGGAAATCGCCGCGGCCTCACGCATCACCTTCACTTCCGCTGCCGATTTATACAGGCGCATGTCGTGCAGCAGATGATCCAGGGCAACGAACTCGTTCGGCGGCTGCGCGCCAAGGCGTGCCTTGGAACGGATCACATTGATCCAGTCCATCAGCCGGCGGTCGAACTCGGGGTTGCTGCCCATGGCGCTGTAGACCCGCTCGCGACCTTCGATCAGACCGGGGAGGATCTCGTCGATATCGGTGATCGGGAAGGCATCGTCGGCGCCGAAGTCGCGTATCGCGCCCTCCTGGCCGGCACGCAGGCCGTCCCAGAGCTCACGCTCGGGATTGCGCTCGCGGCAGAACAGCACGTACTCGCCGTGCTCGCGACCGGGGATCAGGGCGATCACCGCCTCGGGTTCCGGGAAACCGCTCAGGTACTGGAAATCGCTGTCCTGGCGATAGACGTGCTCGACGTCGCGGTTACGGATCGCGACGGCCGCCGCCGGCAGGATGGCGATGCTGTCGGGGACCATCTGCGCCATCAGCGCCTTGCGCCGACGGGCGTACTCTGCCTTGGGTATGTGGCTCATGGGCAAACGACCCCCGGGTCGATCAATGCAGCGATGGTTTTGGTGCCGGCGCAACAGGCGCGGCCAGCTCCGTGTACAGCAGCAGCGGTGCGACGCGCAGGTACTCCATGACTTCCATGTAGTCGCTCTCGCCGTCCTCGGACTCTTCCAGCGCTTCTTGCACTTGCGAGATGGCGACCAGGTCCTGGAGCACTTCCTTGGCATCGGTGGACAGGTCCTTGCCGCCCGCGTTCAGGCCAAAACCGGTAATGAAGCCCTGGCACCATTGGCCCAGGGCGGTGGCGCGATCGCTCAGGGCGGCATCGTCGGTCGGCAGCAGCAGCACGATGGCGACGTCTTCGCCGGTCAGCTCGGCCTTGACCATCTCCTGCAGGCCGATCAGGGCATTGCGGACGTTGTCACCGGGCTCGGTTTCAAGCAGTTGGGCGGCGTCGGCCAGCCAGCCGTCGGCATCGAAGCCGGCACCGGCGCAGCTGCGGCCGATCAGCAGGCCGTGCAGCTCGGCAGGGGTGGCGGGATGGCCATTGCTGGAGAGCAGCATGGCGAAGGCGGTGTAAGGCGATTGGGTATTGGGCATGGGCGGCTAGGCGCCAGACGGCGCATATGACTAGAATGAAGACCTTGTATCCTAGCACCGGCAGGCGCGCCAAGACCATCTGCGCTGGCCGTCGCGGCTCGGGCAGAGGCATGATCGCGAGGCGATCGACGAAGGAGCGGATCGAGTGCAACCCATGCAAGACAATGACCTGCAAGCGCTGATGAGCCGATTCGAGTTGCTGATCGAGCGCGTCGAGCAACTAAAACGGCAAAATGCACTCCTAGTAGCTCAGGAAAAATCCTGGCGCGAAGAGCGCGCCCACCTCATCGAAAAGAACGAGATCGCCCGGCACAAGATCGAGTCGATGATCTTGCGTCTGAAGGCCCTGGAGCAAGACTCATGAGTTCAAGCAATAGCGTCACCGTCCAGATTCTCGACAAGGAATACTCGATCATCTGCCCGCCGGAAGAACGCAACAATCTGGTGGGTGCCGCGCGCTACCTGGACGGCAAGATGCGCGAGATCCGCAGCAGCGGCAAGGTGATCGGTGCCGACCGCATCGCGGTAATGGCAGCGCTGAACATCACCCATGAACTGCTGCACCGCCAGGAGCGCCCTGACGTCGCCAGCGGCGGCACCACCCGCGAGCAGGTGCGCGACCTGCTCGAGCGTGTCGACCAGGCACTGTCCGACGACGCGGTTAGCAAAAACGATTGAGATTGGTATACTGGCGCCACTCCCTGGGGGATGCGCCAGTCGGTTATGTCCCTGAGCCGATACGCACAACCACGGGGGTTGCACGTGGGGCAGGTGTGCATGTCCGCTCGACGGAAAGCCTTAACGCCTCCTGCAATCTCCACCTTGAACTTTCGGGTTCAAGGGCTACACCGATAGCGGTCTTGTCGGGGAGCCTGAATTCTCAATGCCCGCCTTTACCGGCGGGCATTTCGTTTGTGCCGCCGCCGTCGGCGGCCAGCATCCGGGATCGCCTGTGCCATGACCGACACCGTGCCGCTCACCCGTCCACAACTTCGCCGCGTGCTGCGCAACGCACGACGCGCGCTGACGCCCGCCCAGCAACGCCAGGCCGCCGTCGGGCTGTACCGGCAACTGGCCCAGCACCCGCTGTTTCGCCGCGCGCGACATATCGCCCTGTATCTGCCCAACGACGGCGAGATCGACCCACGCCTGCTACTGCGCGAAGCCCAGCGGCGCGGCAAGCGCACCTACCTGCCAGTGCTGCATGCCTGGCCGCGCACGCGCATGGTGTTCCAACGCTTCGAACAGGGCGAAAAACTGCGACGCAATCGCTTCCGTATTCCTGAACCGGTCATCGAGCGCAAGCGTCAGCGGCCGGTCTGGTCGCTCGACCTGATCCTGCTGCCACTGGTGGGTTTCGATGAAGTGGGCGGACGGCTGGGGATGGGCGGCGGCTTCTATGATCGCAGCCTGGCCTATCAGGGGCGGCGCAAGGCGTGGAAGAAACCGCTGCTGCTGGGGCTGGCACATGAATGCCAGAAAGTGGAACGACTGGCGCAGGCCAGTTGGGACGTACCCTTGCGTGGAACGGTCTCGGACCGCGGCTGGTACCTGGCGCCGGCCTGAACGTCAGGCCGCGCGCCGCAACACTTCAACGTTGCTGTTGGGCGGATACGGCCGGCGCCTGATAGGCGGCGTCCAGCTTTCGCTCCCACAGACCCTGCGCATAACCCGTGGTGACGACACCCAGACCGAAGATGAAGGCCAGGATCCACAGCAGGTCCGGTTTGCGTTTGTTCATCGTTGCCCCCCTAGGCAAACTGTTCAGGCTCGGCAGCCTTCTTGGTGCTACCGGAGCGTATAGCTTTAAAATCGGCGCATTTTCCGACAACGTGACGCGGCACGCAAACGTTGACGCCAACCGGCTGTCGGTTTGATGCAACATCTTATTTCAAACCTTGTCAGGAGCAGCACCCATGGCCTACTGGCTGATGAAATCCGAGCCCGACGAACTTTCCATCGAAGGCTTGGCCCGTCTCGGCGAGGCGCGCTGGGACGGGGTGCGCAACTACCAGGCACGCAATTTCCTGCGGAACATGAGCGTAGGCGACGAATTTTTCTTCTACCACTCCAGTTGCCCGCAACCGGGCATCGCCGGGATCGCCCGGATCAAGGCCGGCGCCTACCCCGACCCGACGGCGCTGGACCCGCAAAGCCACTACTTCGACGCCAAGGCCAGTGCCGAGAAGAACCCCTGGAGCGCAGTGGATGTCGAGCATGTGCGTACTTTCGGCCAGGTGCTTGGCCTCGGCTTGCTCAAGCAGCAGACGGCGCTGGAAGCGCTTGCACTGGTACAGAAGGGCAGCCGCTTGTCGGTAATGCCGGTGACCCCGGAGCAATGGCAGGCGATCTGCGCGCTGGCGAGGTGATCCGGGCAGCCGATGTGTGGGCGCCCACCAGGGAACTCACTGCACGATCAGGTTGTTGAACAGCAGGTCCTCGACGATTGGCTTGCCTTCTTCGGTTTCCATCACCTGCTGGACCTGCTTCAAGGCTTCCTGACGCAACGCCTCCTTGGCCTCGACATTGCTCATGTTATCCACACCTTGCTGGGTGAACAGCGCCACCAGTTGGTTGCGGATCAGCGGCTCATGGTGCTTGACCGCCGCGGCAGCGGCATCGCCAGTCACGCGCAGGGCCACGTCGGCCTTGTAGACGCGCAGCTTGGGGCCGCCATCCAGGGCGTAGTTGCCGACCAGAGGCGGGCTCAGGTTGATGTAGGCAACCTTCGGTTGGCCTTCCTTGCTCTCTTCGGCCATGGCCGCCACGGGCAGCATCACGGCCAGCACCATCAAGATCCACGCTTTCACGAAATCGCTCCTCAATACAATTGACGCCAGCTTACCCAGCGCGTCGCTCAAACCCAAGCCCGGGCTTATGCCGGCTTATCAGAGCAGGCCATGCTCGTTGACCCACCCCTTCGTCCTCCTACACTTATCGGCCATCACCCGCAAAGGAATAGCCCGATGAAAGCTGTGTTGTGCAAAACCCTGGGCCCGGCACGGGACCTGGTGCTGGAAGAGGTCGCAGGCCCCGTGCCGAAAAAGAACGAGATCCTCCTCGAGGTGCATGCCGCCGGGGTCAACTTCCCCGACACCCTGATCATCGAAGGCAAATACCAGTTTCAACCTCCTCTACCCTTTTCGCCCGGCGGTGAAGCGGCCGGCGTGGTGGCGGCGGTCGGCGAGAAGGCCGGGGCTTTCAAGGTCGGCGACCGGGTCATGGCCCTCACCGGCTGGGGCGCCTTCGCCGAGCAGGTCGCGGTGCCTTATTACAATGTGCTACCCATCCCGGCAGGCATGGATTTCACCACGGCGGCCGCCTTCGGCATGACCTACGGCACCTCGATGCACGCACTTACCCAGCGTGGCCAGCTCAAGGCAGGGGAAACCCTGCTGGTGCTCGGCGCGTCAGGGGGCGTGGGTCTGGCAGCGGTGGAGATCGGCAA
This sequence comes from Pseudomonas sp. NBRC 111143, assembly GCF_001320965.1. Taxonomy (NCBI): domain Bacteria; kingdom Pseudomonadati; phylum Pseudomonadota; class Gammaproteobacteria; order Pseudomonadales; family Pseudomonadaceae; genus Pseudomonas; species Pseudomonas sp. NBRC 111143. The sequence goes on from NZ_BCBT01000038.1 coordinate 13,512, forward strand.
GGCACTGGGTGCACGGGTCATCGCGGCGGCCAGCAGCGCCGAGAAGCTCGCCGTGGCCAAGGCAGCCGGGGCGGATGAGCTGATCGACTACAGCCAGGCCAGCCTCAAGGAAGAGATCAAGCGCCTGACCAACGGCCAGGGTGTGGATGTGATCTACGACCCGGTCGGCGGCGAGTTGTTCGACCAGGCCGTACGAGGCCTGGCCTGGAACGGCCGGCTGCTGGTGGTGGGATTCGCCAGCGGCACCATCCCGCAGATGGCGGCCAACCTGGTGCTGCTCAAGGGCGCGGCGGTGCTGGGGGTGTTCTGGGGCGCGTTCGCCCAGCGCCAACCCGAAGACAACGCTGCCAACTTCCGCCAGCTGTTTGCGTGGCACTCCGGGGGCAAGTTGAAACCGCTGGTGTCGCAGACCTACGCGCTGGGCGAGGCGGGTGCGGCTATCGAACGGCTGGGGCAACGGCAGGCAGTGGGCAAGCTGGTGGTGTTGGCCAGGTGATTCGGTGATGACTTCTTCGCGGGCAAGCCCGCTCCTACAAACTTTACCGTCTCTGCAGGAGCGGGCTTGCCCGCGAAGAGGCCGGCGCAGTCAAACCTCGCGCAGGTTGTGGCAGCGCTGAAACCGCGCTTCCAGCTCCCGATCAGGCATCTGGTGGCTGCGCAGGGCATTCAGCGTCTGCTCCACATACTCCCGCGTGGTGCCGTAACGCCCCTTGGCGCTTGCCAGAATCTGGCTGAACAGGGTGTCCGGCAGGTTGCCGGCATAGCACGGCAAGTGACGCTCCAGCACGAAGCCCAAGGCCTGCACCTTGCTGCCGTCATCGAGTCGGCAGGTCAGCCAATGCGGACGATAGGCCGGATAAGGCATCTCCCGCTGCCACAGGGCCATCAGCGAGTCGTCCAGGCAGCTCTCGTCCAGGCGATAGGCAAAGCCGCTGCACGAACCACCGCGATCCAGGCCGAACACCAGCCCTGGGCATTCTGGTGTACCGCGGTGCTCATGGGACCACAGGTAAAGCCCACGATGATAACCGTGCACCCGCGCACGCTGGCGCTCTACCGAGTTGCACTCCGGACGCCAGATCAACGAACCGTAGGCGAACAACCACACAGGCCCACCGTCATGACGGGACATGGTCGTTGTCATGGAGTGCTGCAATTGCTCAGGGGTCAGTTGTTGACCGAAGTCGAGCGACGGAGGATAAGAAACCTGCCACGAAGAACTTTCAAGTGCCGACATAGGCTGCCGCCATTATTTCCTGTGTAACTACCGGAGTGCTGTATTGCGATCGACGCATTCACCTGCGAGCCCGCACCCAATGCTGCGGGGCCTGTACCGCAAGAGGTTGATGACGATGTGCCTACCGTAAGACATATGACGGCGAAACCTCAACCCCTTTTGGCAAAGTTTCACGCGCGATACCGACGACTGGAAAGTGTTGTTATAAGCATAGTAAAAGTTATTAACGCGGCGGGTAATAATTCACTGCTTATAATCGACGACGATAACTTTGGTTATTAATCACGGCGCGCCATTGCAGCGCGCCGTAGGCTCTCATGAAGACCTGGTTACTCAGCCGCGTGGAGCGTAGGCAAACACGTCGGCGCGCATGCGGTGCGCATCCATGCCCGCCTCGACCAGCGCATCGAGCGTGCCATAGACCATGTTCGGTGAACCGCTGGCATAGACATGCACACTGTTCAGGTCGGCGATATCCTCGCACACGGCCTCGTGCAAAAGGCCGCAACGCCCCTCCCAGCCACACAAGTCGCTGACCACCTTGTGCAGGAACAGGTTGGGCAGACGCTCCCATTCGGCCCAGTGCTCGAGGGTGTAGAACTCCTCGGGCCGACGTACACCCCAATACAGGTGCACCGGATGCTTGAAGCCGTTGGCGCGGCAATGCTCGACCAGGCTGTGCATCTGGCCCATGCCGGTCCCGGCAGCGATCAGCACCAGCGGTCCGTCCGGCAGCTCGGCCAGGTGTGCGTCACCGAATGGCAGTTCGATGCGGGCCATGCCGTTGCGTTGCAACTGCTCGATCAGCTTTACCGCACTGCTTTCACGGGCCAGCACATGCAGCTCGAGATCGCGACCTGCATGCGGGGCAGACGCCAGCGAGAAGGCAGCCTTGTCGGCCCCCTCCCGCTCGATCATCAGGTATTGCCCAGCGTGGTAGCGCGGCGGCTTGCCGGCGGGCGCGCGCAGACGCACGCGCCAGACATCCCCACCTACCTCGACGCACTCGCTGACGGTGCAGGCCAGCTTGCGCACGGGCAACTCGCCCAAGGCCAGCACGCCATCCCACAGCAGCACGCAATCTTCCAGCGGTTCGGCGATGCAGGTGAAGAGTTCACCGTGATCGCGGACCTCACCGTCCTGCCGCACCCGCCCTTCCACCAGCAACGCCGCACACACATGGCAATTGCCGTTGCGACAGCTGCTCGGGCACTCGTAGCCCAGGCGCCGCGCTGCATCCAGAATCCTCTCGCCCGGCTCGATGGACAGCACCGCGCCGGACGGCTGCAAGGTCACCTGCATCAATCTATTCCCAACTGGTCCCACAGCTCATCGATACGGCGGGTGACGGCCTCGTCCTTGACGATGACCCGGCCCCATTCGCGTGTAGTCTCGCCCGGCCACTTGTGCGTGGCGTCCAGGCCCATCTTCGACCCCAGGCCCGATACCGGCGACGCGAAGTCGAGGTAGTCGATCGGCGTGTTGTCGATCATCACCGTATCACGCTTGGGATCCATGCGCGTGGTGATGGCCCAGATCACGTCGTTCCAGTCGCGGGCGTTGACGTCGTCGTCGGTGACGATAACGAACTTGGTGTACATGAACTGTCGCAGGAACGACCACACACCTAGCATCACGCGCTTGGCGTGCCCCGGATATTGCTTTTTCATGGTCACTACCGCCATGCGGTAGGAACAGCCTTCCGGCGGCAGGTAGAAGTCGACGATCTCGGGGAACTGCTTCTGCAGGATCGGCACGAACACTTCGTTCAGCGCAACGCCCAGGATCGCCGGCTCATCGGGCGGCCGGCCGGTGTAGGTGCTGTGGTAGATCGGCTTCTGCCGATGGGTAATGCGTTCGATGGTGAACACCGGGAAGCTGTCCACTTCGTTGTAGTAGCCGGTGTGGTCGCCGTAAGGGCCTTCCGGGGCCATTTCACCCGGATGGATCACACCTTCGAGGATAATTTCGGCGGTGGCCGGCACCTGCAGGTCGCTGCCGCGGCACTTGACCAGCTCGGTGCGGTTGCCGCGCAGCAGCCCTGCGAAAGCGTACTCGGAGAGGGTGTCGGGCACCGGCGTCACGGCGCCCAGGATGGTGGCCGGATCCGCGCCCAGTGCGACGGCCACCGGGAACGGCTGGCCTGGGTGCTTCTCGCACCATTCGCGGTAATCCAGCGCGCCGCCACGATGGCTCAGCCAGCGCATGATGACCTTGTTGCGACCGATGACCTGCTGGCGGTAGATGCCGAGGTTCTGGCGGTCCTTGTTCGGCCCGCGAGTCACCGTCAGGCCCCAGGTGATCAGTGGCGCCACGTCACCCGGCCAGCAGTGCTGGATCGGCAACTGGGACAGGTCGACATCCTCACCCTCGACCACCACCTCCTGGCACACCGCGTCCTTGACCACCTTGGGCGCCATGGACACGACTTTCTTGAAGATCGGTAGCTTCGACCAGGCATCCTTCAGGCCCTTCGGCGGCTCGGGCTCCTTGAGGAAGGCCAGCAGCTTGCCGATTTCACGCAGCTCGCCGACCGACTCGGCGCCCATGCCCATGGCCACACGCTCGGGGGTACCGAACAGGTTGCCCAACACCGGGATGTCGAAGCCGGTGGGCTTCTCGAACAGCAGCGCCGGGCCCTTGGCCCGCAGGGTGCGGTCGCAGACTTCGGTCATTTCCAGGACGGGCGAGATCGGAACCTGGATGCGCTTGAGTTCGCCGCGCTGCTCCAGGCCACGGATAAAGTCGCGCAAATCGCGATACTGCATGCGTGAGCCTCGTGTTGGCTGTATCGGTCGGGGGTGCAGAGTGTAGCGCCGATCGGGCTTTGATAGCCAAATGGCAGAGTGCAATGCGCTCGTTCGTAGGGCGCATCAATGACTTGGGGCCGTTCGCGCCCTTCGCGGGCAAGCCCGCTCCTACAGGATCTGTGCGATATCTGTGGGAGCGGGCTTGCCCGCGAAGGGACGCGAAGCGGCCCCAATCATTTCCAGCTTGAAACGCTTACTTGCGCTTCATCGACAGGAAGAACTCATCGTTGGTCTTGGTCTGCTTGAGCTTGTCGATGAGGAACTCGATGGCCGCCACTTCATCCATCGGGTGCAGCAGCTTGCGCAGGATCCACATGCGCTGCAGCTCGTCGTCGGCAGTCAGCAGCTCTTCGCGGCGGGTACCGGACTTGTTGATGTTGATGGCCGGGAACACGCGCTTTTCAGCGATGCGGCGGTCCAGCGGCAGCTCCATGTTGCCGGTACCCTTGAACTCTTCGTAGATGACCTCGTCCATCTTCGAGCCGGTCTCGACCAGCGCGGTGGCGATGATGGTCAGCGAGCCGCCTTCCTCGATGTTACGGGCAGCGCCGAAGAAACGCTTGGGCTTTTCCAGGGCGTGGGCGTCGACACCACCGGTCAGGACCTTGCCGGAGCTCGGGATCACGGTGTTGTAGGCACGCGCCAGACGGGTGATGGAGTCGAGCAGGATGACCACGTCCTTCTTGTGCTCGACCAGGCGCTTGGCCTTTTCGATCACCATTTCGGCAACCTGCACGTGGCGGGTCGGTGGCTCGTCGAAGGTCGAGGCGACCACTTCGCCGCGCACGGTGCGCTGCATCTCGGTCACTTCTTCCGGGCGCTCGTCGATCAGCAGGACGATCAGGTGGCACTCGGGGTTGTTGCGAGTGATGTTGGCCGCGATGTTCTGCAGCATGATGGTCTTGCCCGCTTTCGGCGGAGCGACGATCAGGCCGCGCTGGCCCTTGCCGATAGGTGCGCACAGGTCGATGACACGACCGGTGAGGTCTTCGGTGGAACCGTTACCGGCTTCCATCTTCAGGCGATGGTTCGGGAACAGCGGCGTCAGGTTCTCGAACAGGATCTTGTTCTTCGCGTTTTCCGGACGGTCGAAGTTGATGGTGTCGACCTTCAGCAGGGCGAAGTAACGCTCCCCTTCCTTCGGCGGGCGGATCTTGCCGACGATGGTGTCGCCGGTGCGCAGGTTGAAGCGGCGGATCTGGCTGGGCGAGACGTAGATATCGTCAGGGCCGGCCAGATACGAGGCATCTGCCGAACGCAGGAAACCGAATCCATCCTGGAGAATCTCCAGCACGCCGTCACCCGAGATCTCTTCGCCGCTCTTCGCGTGTTTTTTCAACAGGGCGAAAATCACGTCCTGCTTGCGCGAACGGGCCATGTTTTCGATGCCCATCTGTTCGGCCATTTCCAGCAGATCGGTAATCGGCTTTTGCTTGAGTTCTGTCAGGTTCATAAGGGGAGTGACGTAATCATGTAAGAAGGGGGGAGAATTAAGCTTCTGGCTTAATGAGGCCGCGCCGCTAGATTGGCGACAGGATCGCGTACTGATTCGAATTGGGAGTGCGTCGGCGACGGCGTGCGAAGGGCACTGGAGAAGCAGTGCGAGGCCGAATGTAACACTTGCTTTTTTCGGCGTCTAGTGGTTTTGACAGGGGAAATCGAGCCTCGGGGGCAAAAAAAGCCCCGCATTTGCGGGGCTCTTTCACATCACAGGTGGGCGTCGAGGAACGCAGCCAGCTGGGACTTGGACAGCGCGCCGACCTTGGTCGCCTCGACGTTGCCGTTCTTGAACAGCATCAGCGTCGGGATACCGCGCACGCCGTGCTTGGCCGGGGTTTCCTGGTTGTCGTCGATGTTCAGCTTGGCGACGGTCAGCTTGCCTTCATAGGTGGAGGCGATGTCGTCCAGGACCGGAGCGATCATCTTGCATGGACCGCACCATTCAGCCCAGTAGTCGACCAGCACCGGGCCTTGAGCCTGCAGCACTTCGGCATCGAAGGTGGCGTCGGTGACGTGTTTGATCAGATCGCTGCTCATGGAGTTCTCCAGGTCGTAAGCATAAAAAACGTTGCCCATCATAGCCGCACCCACGCCCTACAGGAAGCCACGGCCGATTGAGTGTAACTATAGTTGTGCAAGACGCCACGAATCGAAACTGTCATACAAGCGTCATAGGATTTGTCCGAGGCCTTTGTTGATCAGTCATTCAGGCCACCCGCACATTGCCCTGCATCAATCCTCGCCATGTCGCGCGTTGGCGTATGCCCGCGATCATGGCAGGATTGCCGGGTTATCGACCGAGAACATCCAGATCATGCCGCAAACCACCGCGAAGAACCTGTCTCTGATCGCCGCCATCGACCTTGGCTCCAACAGTTTCCACATGGTCGTGGCCAAGGCCCACCATACCGAGATCCGCATTCTCGAACGGCAGGGGGAGAAGGTTCAGCTGGCTGCGGGCATCAGCGAAGATCGCCAGCTCAGCGAAGAAGCCATGCAGCGGGGCCTCGAATGCCTCAAGCGTTTCGCCCAGCTGATCAATGGCATGCCGGCCGGCGCTGTGCGCATCGTCGGCACCAACGCCCTGCGTGAAGCACGCAACCGCAACGACTTCATCCTGCGTGCCGAAGCCATTCTCGGCCATCCGGTCGAGGTCATTTCAGGTCGTGAAGAGGCGCGCCTCATCTACCTGGGCGTGTCGCACACCCTCGCCGACACCCCCGGCAAACGCCTGGTCGCCGACATCGGCGGCGGCAGTACCGAGTTCATCATCGGTCAACGTTTCGAGCCACTGCTGCGCGAAAGCCTGCAGATGGGCTGCGTAAGCTTCACCCAGCGCTACTTCCGCGACGGCAAGATCACGCCGGCACGCTACGCCCAGGCCTACACCGCCGCGCGCCTTGAGCTGATGAGCATCGAGAACGCCCTGCACCGCCTGACCTGGGACGAGGCCATCGGCTCGTCGGGCACCATCCGCGCCATCGGCGCCGCGATCAAGGCCAACGGCCATGGCAGCGGCGAGGTCAATGCCGAAGGCCTGGCCGTGATCAAGCGCAAGCTGTTCAAACTGGGCGAAGTCGACAAGATCGACTTCGACGGCGTCAAACCGGACCGGCGCACCATTTTCCCTGCGGGATTGGCGATTCTCGAGGCGATCTTCGACGCCCTCGAACTGCAGCGCATGGACCACTGTGACGGCGCCCTGCGTGAGGGCGTACTGTTCGACCTGCTCGGCCGCCATCATCACGAGGACGTGCGTGAGCGCACACTGAATTCGCTGATGGAGCGCTATCACGTCGACCAGGGCCAGGCCGCGCGCGTGGAGCGCAAGGCGCTGCACGCCTTCGACCAGGTGGCCAAGGCGTGGGATCTGGAAAACGGCAACTGGCGAGATCTGCTGGGCTGGGCGGCGAAGGTGCATGAAGTCGGGCTGGACATCGCCCACTATCACTACCACAAGCACGGCGCCTACTTGATCGAACACTCCGACTTGTCGGGCTTCTCCCGCGAGGACCAGCAGATGCTGGCCCTGCTGGTACGCGGCCATCGCCGCAACATACCCAAGGACAAGTTCGCCGAGTTCGGCGACGAAGGCGTCAAGCTGATCCGCCTGTGCGTGCTGCTGCGCTTCGCCATCCTCTTCCACCACATCCGCGGCACCCAGCAAATGCCCAAGGTCGAGCTCAAGGCTGCCGACGACAGTCTGGAAGTGGTGTTCCCTGAGGGCTGGCTGGAGCAGCATCCGCTTACCCAGGCCGACTTCGCCAACGAGGCGGAGTGGCTGGCGCGGGTCGGGTTCGTGCTGAGCGTGCGCTGAGCCCCGACGCTGACCCTATGTAGGCGCGGCCTTGTGCCGCGCCTACAGCGTTTCTAGCGTACGTTCAGCACCGGGTTGCTCAGGCGCTCCAGCAGGGTCGCCTGGGCGCTGCGCGGGTTCTGGTTGCCGGTCGGGGTACTGCGCACATAACGACCATCTGGCTGCAGGGTCCAGGCCTGGGTGTTGTCGGTCAGGTAGCCCTCAAGCTCCTTCTTCACCCGCAGCAGCAACTTCTTGCCCTCCACCGGGAAGCAGGTCTCGACGCGTTTGTCGAGGTTGCGCTCCATCCAGTCGGCGCTGGACAGGTAGATCTGCTCCTCGCCGCCGTTGAGGAAGTAGAACACCCGCGTGTGCTCGAGGAAGCGGCCGATGATCGAGCGCACATTGATATTGTGCGAAACCCCCGGGATGCCCGGACGCAGGCAGCACATGCCACGCACCACCAGGTCGATGCGCACGCCCGACTGGCTCGCCTTGTACAGGGCCTTGATGACCTTGGCATCGGTCAGCGAGTTGAACTTGGCGATGATGTGCGCCGGCTTGCCATCGAGCGCGAACTGCGTCTCGCGGGCGATCATGTCGAGCATGCCCTTCTTGAGGGTGAAGGGCGCATGCAGCAGCTTCTTCATGCGCAGGGTCTTGCCCATGCCGATCAACTGGCTGAACAGTTTGCCGACGTCCTCGGTGAGCGCATCATCGGAGGTCAGCAGGCTGTAGTCGGTGTACAAGCGAGCGTTGCCGGCGTGGTAGTTGCCGGTACCCAGGTGCGCGTAGCGGACGATCTCGCCCTGCTCGCGGCGCAGGATCAGCATCATCTTGGCGTGGGTCTTGAAGCCGACCACGCCATAGATCACCACCGCACCGGCCGCCTGCAGGCGGCTGGCCATCTGCAGGTTGGACTCTTCGTCGAAACGCGCGCGCAGCTCGATCACCGCAGTGACTTCCTTGCCGTTACGCGCGGCATCGACCAACGCGTCGACGATCTCCGAGTTGGCCCCGGAGCGGTACAGGGTCTGGCGCACGGCGAGCACGTGCGGGTCCTTGGCGGCCTGGCGCAGCAGGTCGACCACCGGAGTGAAGGATTCGAACGGGTGCATCAGCAACACATCCTGCTTGCTGATGACGCTGAAAATGTTGTCTGCGTTCTGCAGGATCTTCGGGATCGCTGGGGTGAACGGCGTGTACTGCAGCTCCGGGTGGCTGTCCAGGCTAGTGATGCTGAACAGACGAGTCAGGTTGACCGGGCCATTGACCTGGTAAAGCTCGCTTTCGCTCAGGCTGAACTGCTTGAGCAGGTAGTCGGAGAGGTGCTTCGGACAGGTGTCGGCAACCTCCAGGCGCACGGCGTCGCCGTAGCGGCGCGAGAACAGCTCGCCACGCAGGGCACGGGCAAGGTCGTCGACCTCTTCGGAGTCCAGCGCCAGGTCGGCGTTTCGGGTCAGGCGGAACTGATAGCAGCCCTTGACCTTCATGCCTTGGAACAGGTCGTCGGCGTGGGCGTGGATCATCGACGACAGGAATACATAGTTGTCGCCGGGGCCGCCAACCTCTTCCGGCACACGGATCACCCGTGGCAGCAGGCGCGGCGCCGGGATGATCGCCAGGCCCGAGTCGCGACCGAAGGCATCGACGCCCTCGAGCTCGACGATGAAGTTCAGGCTCTTGTTCACCAGCAGCGGGAACGGGTGGGTCGGGTCGAGGCCGATCGGGGTGATGATCGGGGCGATCTCGTCGCGGAAGTAGCGACGCACCCAGGTCTTGAGCTTTGGCGTCCAGTAGCGGCGGCGGATGAAGCGAATCGCATGCTTCTCCAGCTCCGGCAGCAACACGTCGTTGAGGATCGCGTACTGGCGGTCCACCTCCAGGTGCACCAGCTCGCTGATCCGCGCCAGCGCCTGATGCGGCTGCAGGCCATCGGCGCCGGCCTGTTCCCGGGCGAAATTGATCTGCTTCTTCAGCCCCGCGACGCGGATCTCGAAGAACTCATCGAGGTTGCTGGAGAAGATCAGCAGGAACTTCAGACGCTCAAGCAGCGGGTAGGACTCATCCAGCGCCTGCTCCAGCACGCGGATGTTGAATTGCAGCTGCGAGAGCTCACGATGAATGTACAGGCTGCTGTCATCCAGGCCCGGCACCGGAATCGCCGGGGCCGGCGCCGGGGCGGCGGCCTCGACGACAGGCGCAGGCTCCGGCTCAGGTGCCGCCGGAAGGTCCGGTGGGGTCTGCACCAGTTCCTCCGGGAGGACCTTGGCTTCCTTGATCTCGACAGCAGTGAGCACTTCGTTATTCATCTGACGTTCCTGTGAGGGCGTTACTGCCCTCTCAACAATTGAGCGGCACGCACGGCGAAATAGGTGAGGATGCCATCGGCGCCGGCCCGTTTGAAAGCGGTGAGGGATTCGAGAATCACGGCCTCGCTCAGCCAGCCGTTCTGGATGGCCGCCATGTGCATGGCGTATTCGCCGCTGACCTGATACACGAAGGTCGGCACGCGGAATTCGGTTTTGACGCGGTGAACGATGTCCAGGTACGGCATGCCCGGCTTGACCATGACCATGTCGGCGCCCTCGGCGAGGTCGGTGGCCACTTCATGCAGGGCCTCGTCACTGTTGGCCGGGTCCATCTGGTAGGAGGCCTTGTTGGCCTTGCCCAGGTTCAGCGCCGAGCCGACCGCATCGCGGAACGGGCCGTAGTAGGCGCTGGCGTACTTGGCGGAGTAAGCCATGATGCGCACGTTCACGTGGCCGGCCAGCTCCAGGGCCTCGCGGATGGCCTGCAGACGACCGTCCATCATGTCGGACGGCGCCACCACCTGGGCACCGGCTTCGGCATGCGACAGCGCCTGACGCACCAGGGCGTCGACGGTGATGTCGTTCTGCACGTAGCCCTCTTCGTCGAGGATGCCGTCCTGGCCGTGAGTGGTGAAGGGATCGAGTGCGACGTCGGTGATCACCCCCAGTTCCGGGAAGCGCGCACGCAGGGCGCGGGTGGCACGCTGGGCGATGCCATCCGGGTTCCAGGCTTCGGCACCGTCGAGGGATTTCTTCTCCACCGGGGTCACCGGGAACAGCGCCAGCGCCGGAATCCCCAGCGCGACCCAACCCTGTGCGGCTTCGAGCAGCAGGTCGATCGACAGACGCTCGACGCCCGGCATCGACGGCACTTCCTCGCGACGATTTTCGCCGTCCAGCACGAATACCGGCAGGATCAGGTCATCAACGGTCAGGGTGTTCTCGCGAACCAGACGACGGGAGAATTCGTCCCGGCGGTTGCGACGCAGGCGGGTAGCAGGAAACAGGCGGTTGGCGGGGGTAAAGCTCACGGCAGACTCCTGAGCCCGCGCAGGCGGGCTAGCGCGACAGTTATAAGCGCCCATTATGACGCCTAGGTTACAGGGAAGGGCAACCCTGCGACTTGTGGCCGCAGGCATTGTCCTTGTAGGAATTGTTCACGTCGAGACACATTTGGACACTTTCCCCCAGGCGCGCGAAGGGGTAGGCTGCGCGTTCATTTCGCCAGCACCTCAGAAAATGCTTCAACAATTCCTGCAGGATTTCGGCTATTTCGCCCTCTTTCTAGGCACCTTCTTCGAAGGCGAGACCATCCTGGTACTTGCAGGATTTCTCGCGTTCCGTGGATACATGGACATCAGCCTGGTCGTGGTGGTGGCGTTCTTCGGCAGCTATGCCGGTGACCAACTCTGGTATTTCATGGGCCGTCGCCACGGGCGCAAGATCCTCGCGCGCAAACCGCGCTGGCAGGCGATGGGCGACCGCGCGCTGGAACATATCCGCCGCCACCCCGACATCTGGGTGCTGAGCTTCCGTTTCGTCTATGGCCTGCGCACCGTGATGCCGGTGGCCATCGGCCTGTCCGGCTATCCCCCGCGGCGCTACCTGCTGCTCAACGGTATTGGCGCGGCGATCTGGGCCCTGGCCCTGGGCGCGGCGGCCTATCACTTCGGCGCCATCCTCGAAGGCCTGCTGGGCAACGTGAAGAAATACGAGCTATGGGTGCTCGGCGGCCTGCTGGTGCTAGGCGGGCTGCTCTGGCTGCGCCGACGGTTCCGCAACCTGCGTGCGGAGCGCAAGGCGGCGGCAGAAGGCCAGGCCGCACAGGCTGAGCAGGCTGTAGAGCCCGAGCAGGAGCCAGGCCAAGGCCGTGACCGCCCCTAGGCCCAGCACCCCACCCAGGTAAAGCGCTGGCCCGTTGGACGCCAGCCGCAGCAGCTCAAGGCGCGCGGCCCAAGGCCGGTTCTCCAGCGCCACCCCAAGCACGAACAAGCCAAACGCCATCAGTGTCCAGCCCAGCACCAGCGCCGCTGGCGGCACGCGCTCGGCCACCTCCATCAGGTAACTCCCCAACCCCGCGTACACGGCGAACTGCAGCGCCACGTACAACTGCTGGGCTCGGCCCAGCGGTATCTCGAACTTGCGAAACTGCGCCAGATCCATCTTGGCCTGTGGATCACCCGCCTCCACATCCGCCGGTCGCCATCCGGTGGGCATGAACCAGATCCGCAACTTGTCCCACAGACTGCGCGTGCGCCGCGCGTCGCGCCAGAGCTGGGCATAGAACTGCAGGTTGGCCCACAACGGGTTCCAGCTCGCCAGCGGCGTGGTCACGCCGAACACCACGGGCTCGCGCGGGTCCTCCTCCTGGAAAGTGCCGAACAGGCGGTCCCAGAGAATGAACACGCCGCCGTAGTTGCGATCCAAGTACAAAGGATTCTGCGCATGGTGGACGCGATGGTTGGACGGCGTGATCAGTACCCATTCGAGCCAGCCCAGCTTGGGCACGTGCCGGGTATGCACCCAGAACTGGTACAGCAGGTTCAACGATGCCACGGTGACGAATACCAGCGGCGGCACGCCGATCAGGGCCAGCGGCAGATAGAAGATCCACGAGAAGAGAAAGCCGCTGCTGGTCTGGCGCAGGGCGGTGGTGAGGTTGTACTCCTCGCTCTGGTGATGCACCGAATGCGCCGCCCACAACACGTTGCGTTCATGGCCGAGGCGGTGCAGCCAGTAGTAGCAGAAGTCGTAGAGCACGAACGCCAGCAACCAGACCCAGACCGCACCGTGCGGCAGGCGCAGCAGGGCCAGGTGCTCCCAGGCCAGCGCGTAGCTCACAAGCCCGACACCCTTGGTCAGCAGCCCCGTGCTGGTCGACAGCGCCCCGGTGCTCAGGCTGTTGATCGAATCGGCCAGGCGATAGTTGCGCTGCCCGCGCAGCCGGTCGGCAACCAGCTCCACAGCAATCAGCACGAAGAAGAACGGCACGGCCAGCAGAATCAGGTCCATGGTGACGATCCCAAGCGTTATCCACAGAGATTAGGCTGCGTCGGGCACAACCCTTATGGCCACATCTGCCAAACTAGAGGACATTTAGCGCCTCGACACTGGAGTAATGAGCATGACGAAAAAGGTAGCGGTGATTCTTTCCGGCTGTGGCGTGTATGACGGCGCCGAAATCCACGAAAGCGTGATCACCCTGCTGCGCCTCGACCAGCGCGGCGCCCAGGTGCAGTGTTTCGCGCCGAACATCGCGCAGATGCACGTGATCAACCACCTGACCGGCGAAGAAATGCCCGAGTCGCGCAATGTGCTGGTGGAGTCGGCGCGCATCGCCCGCGGTGAAGTGAAGGATATTCGCGAAGCCAAGGCCGAGGACTTCGACGCGCTGATCGTCCCTGGCGGCTTTGGCGCTGCGAAGAACCTGTCCAATTTCGCCGTCGAAGGCACCAGTTGCAGCGTGAACCCCGAGGTACTGGCACTGGCCGAGGCCTTCGCCGCGGCGTGCAAGCCGGTCGGCCTGATCTGCATCTCGCCGGCGTTGGCCGCGAAGATCTACGGCCCAGGCGTGGTCTGCACCATCGGCAACGATGCCGACACCAGCGCAGCCGTGGTGAAGATGGGCGGCACCCATGAAGAATGCGATGTGCATGACATCGTCGAAGACACCCAGCGCAAGCTGGTGACCACCCCGGCCTACATGCTGGCCAAGTCGATCAGCGAAGCGGCGGGCGGGATCTACAAACTGGTGGACCGGGTGCTTGAGCTGACTCACGAGAAGGACTGAAGCGCATCAGGGCGGGCCTTTTCGCGGGCAAGTCGGTGCGCCGAACCGCCGCGAAAAGGTCAACGCGTCAACCGCGTGAGGATCCGATCCAGCGAATTGGCAAACGCCTGCTTCTCCCGCTCGCCATAGGGCGCCTGCCCGCCGCCGACCTGCCCCTGTTCACGCAACTCGGTGAACAGGTTGCGCACCGCCAGCCGATCCCCCATGTTGCGCTCGTCGAACTCGCGACCACGTGGGTCCAGCGCCGCCACACCCTTCTTGATCAGACGATCTGCCAGCGGTACGTCGCTGCAGATCACCAGCTCGCCGGGCTCTGCATGCTCCACCAGGTAATCGTCGGCGGCATCCATGCCGCTGGGCACCACGATCAGCCGCACGATCGCGAAGGCCGGTTTGGCCACGGCCTGGCCGGCCACCATCACCACTTCCAGCTTGCGCTTGAGGGCGAACTTGACGATCAGGTCCTTGGCCGCCTTGGGGCAGGCGTCGGCGTCGATCCATATGCGCATGACGATGTTTCCGTGATTCGAAAAGAAATAGTGTGCCAGCCCCGGCCTCAGTTCGCTGCAGCCCTGCGTTTTTCGGCAATGCGCGAGCGTCCGTAAAGCACCACGATAGCCAGCAATGCCACCGCCTGCGCACTCAACGAATAAGCGTCGGCATGAATCCCCAGCCAATCGAACTCGAAGAACGGCACCGGTCGCGTGCCCAGTACCCCAGCTTCCTGCAGTGCCTTGACGCCGTGCCCGGCGAACACCACCGACAGCGCGCACAACAACGCAGCGTTGATGCTGAAGAACAGCGACAGGGGCAGCTTCGCCGATCCACGCAGGATCACCCAGGCCAACCCCACCAGCAACACCAGCGCGGTAGCACCACCGGCCAGCACCGCCTGGTGCCCGGCAGGCCCGGCCTGCAGCCACAGGGTTTCGTAGAACAGGATCACCTCGAACAGCTCGCGGTACACCGAGAAAAACGCCAGCATGGCAAAGCCGAAGCGCCCGCCGCCACTGAGCAGGCTGCTCTTGATGTAGTCCTGCCAGGCTGCGGCGTGGCGCCGGTCATGCATCCAGACCCCCAGCCACAGCACCATGACCGCGGCGAACAGCGCCGTGCAGCCCTCGAGCAACTCGCGCTGGGCGCCGCCGACATCGATTACATAGGCCGCCAGGGCCCAGGTGGCGAAACCTGCCACCAGTGCCAGGCCCCAGCCGATGTTGACACTGCGTACCGCCGACTGCTGCCCGGTATTGCGCAGGAAGGCGAGGATCGCGGCCAGCACCAGGATCGCCTCCAGGCCCTCGCGCAGCAGGATCAGCAGCCCGGAGATGTAGCTCAACGACCAACTCAGACCATCGCTGCCCAGCAGTTTCGCCGCCTGCTCCAGCTTGACCTTGGCCTCGGCCAGGCGCTGCGCAGCCTGCTCGGCGGGCAGGCCATCCTGCAGCGACTGCCGGTAGGCCATCAACGACTTCTCGGTATCCTTGCGCACCTGCGCGTCGATGTTGTCGAGCGAGCTCTCCACCAGCTCGAAGCCTTCGAGATATGCGGCCACCGACAGGTCGTAGGCCTGGTCGTGATCGCCCTCGCGGTAGGCCGCCAGGCTCTTGTCCAGGGTGCTGGAGGTGTATTCGAGCAACTGTGCCGGGCCACGCTTGACCTGCGGTGGCTGGGCGCGCTGGGCACGGAATGCGGCAACGGCGTCGGCGCCTTCGTTGGCGGCGACTTCGGCCGGGGTCTGGCGGGCCAGGTCGGCGATGTTCCAGGTTTTGTCACCCTTGGCCGCCTGCGGGTCGGCGGTGAAGCTGGCAATGTAGGCCGCCACATCCCAGCGCTGGCGTTCGTCGAGCTGGTCGGCGAACGACGGCATCTCGGTGCCCTCGATACCCAGGCCGAGGGTGTTGTACAGGTCGAACAGGCTCAACTGGTCAAGGCGCTGGGCGTCGCGCAGGTTGGCCGGCGCAGGCTCCAGGCCGACACCCGCAGGGCCGTCACCGGCACCGGTGTCACCGTGGCAGATCGAGCAGTTCTGCGCGTACAACGCAGCACCGCGTGCCGGATCCGGCGTGATCACCGGCGCCTGGCTGACCTCATAGGCCACCGCCAGCCGCGCGCCCAGCTGCCGAGCCTGGTGCGCCACGGCGCTGCCGTCCTGGCGTTGCTCGATGGCCTGGCGCAGCGCCTGCACACCCTGCTCGAGAGCGTCGCGCTCAGGGTTGGCCGGCAAGCCATTGACCAGCTCGGCCAGCACCCCGCTGAACTCCTGCTGTTCGCGGTATTCACCTTCATCCACCACCTTGCCGCCCTCTACGGTCGGCGGGTAGTCGGCACCGATATAGTCCAGCAGGTGCAACGCCTTGATGGCCTCGGCGGGGGCTTCGGCCTGCGCCAGGGTGCTGCACAGCGCCAGCACCGGACCGAGCAACAAGGCCGGCAACCACGCGAGCGGACGGGAACGGGGAATCATGGGGCGATCTCGGCGAGAATACGAAAGCGAACATTGTTCACTTCCACTTCGACTTGCTCAAGGTTCGCGGGCGGATTTCATGAAAAATCTTGCAACGAATACGTCCTGATCGGCCCGCTCAAGACGCGCCCAGGATCTCCACCTCAGGCAAGTCCATCGCCGCCGCCTCCTCCTGCAAGAAGGCACTCAAACGCCGCAACCGCTCGCCGCCCGGGCGGGTGCGCGGCCATACGAGGTAATAGTCCAGGCCGCTGGCCACCGCCGTCGGCCATGGCAGACTCAGTCGCCCCTGGGCGACGTCTTCGGCGACCATCAGCAGGTCACCCATCGACACCCCATAACCCCGAGCTGCGGCGATCATGCCCAGCTCCAGGGTATCGAACACCTGCCCACCCTTGAGCGACACCGTTTCGCTCAGGCCCATGCGCGCCAGCCAACTGCGCCAGTCGCGACGATCGGGCGTCGGGTGCAACAGTTCGACGCTGGCCAGCCTGCGCGCATCCCACGGCGCTTCGGCCTGCAGGTCCGGAGCGCCAACCGGGATCAGCAGCTCGGCGAACAGCCGGCGCACCTCCCAGTCCACCGGAAAGTTGCCGTCGCTGAGCAGCACGGCGCAATCGAAAGGCTCTTGATTGAAATCCACATGGTCGACGTCCATCCAGGCGCTGGTCAGTTGCACCTCGTTGCCCGGCTGAAGGTGGCGAAAGCGGCTCAGGCGCGCCAGCAGCCAGCGCATGGTCAAGGTCGAGGGGGCTTTCATGCGCAGGATGTCGTCTTCGCCGCGCAAGGTATTGCAGGCCCGCTCCAGTGACGAGAACCCGTCGCGCACACCGGGCAACAGCATCCGCGCCGCCTCGGTGGGCTGCAGATTACGACCGTTGCGCACGAACAGGCGGCAGCCGAAGTGATCTTCAAGCGTGCGGATGTGGCGGCTGACCGCGCTCTGGGTGATGGACAGCTCCTCACCGGCGCGGGTGAAGGAGCTCAGCCGCGCGGCGGCTTCAAATGCGCGCAGGGCATACAGCGGTGGTAGCTGACGAGACATGAGACACCTGTCATACGGGCGCATGAGGCAATTCGGCAGAAGCATACCTCCATGAGTCCAACTCATGCCAATGATCGCTTTTATCTTTTTGTGCAATGTTGACCGAAGCCTCAGAATCGTGAGCTCTTTCTGTAGGACCCACACCCAAGGACTTCCCCCCATGCATGTCGCGCCCACCACCGAACTCAAGGCTCTGCTGCGCCTGGCCGGCCCCCTGGTCGCCTCGCAATTGGCGCACATGCTGATGGTGCTCACCGACACCCTGATGATGGCGCGCATCAGCCCACAGGCGCTGGCAGGGGGCGGCCTGGGCGCGGCGAGCTACTCGTTCGTGTCGATCTTCTGCCTGGGCGTGATCGCCGCGGTCGGCACACTGGTGGCCTTCCGCAAGGGCGCAGGTGACATCGCCGGTGCCACGCGCCTGGCGCAGAACGGCCTGTGGTTGGCCTGGGGCCTGGCGCTGGGCGCGGCCCTGGTGTTGTGGAACCTCAAACCTTTGCTGCTGCTGTTCGGCCAGCGTCCTGACAACGTCGACATGGCCATGCAGTTCCTCACCCTGCTACCCCTGGCGCTGCCCGGCTACCTGACCTTCATGGCCCTGCGCGGCTTCACCAGTGCCCTGGGCCATTCGACCCCAGTGATGGTCATCAGCCTGGTGGGCACGGTACTCAACTACCTGTTCAACCACGCACTGATCGAAGGCATGTTCGGCCTGCCCAAGCTGGGCCTCATGGGCATCGGCCTGGTCACGGCCGTGGTGTCGCTGGGCATGGCCATCGCCCTGGCGCTTTACATCCACTGGCACCGTGCATACGACGCCTATCCGCTGCGCAAGGGCCTGTCACACCCATCGCTCGATGCACTGCGCGAGTTGTGGCGGCTGGGCCTGCCGATCGGCGGTACCTACATCGTGGAAGTCGGCCTGTTCGCCTTCGCCGCCCTGTGCATGGGTGTACTGGGCGATACCGAGCTGGCCGCCCACCAGATCGCCCTGCCGATCATTTCGGCAGCGTTCATGGTGCCGACAGGGCTGTCCTATGCGGTGACCATGCGAGTCGGGCTGTACTACGGCGCAGGCAACCTGCTGGCCGCGCGCAGCGCCGGGCGCATCGGGATCGGCCTGGGCGCGGTGGTGATGTTCACCTTCGCGGTGCTGTTCTGGCTGTTCCCGGAGACCTTCGTGGGGCTGTTGGTCGACCGCAATGACCCAGCGTTCGCCGCCATCTTCGCGCTCGCCGTGCAGCTGGTGATGGTGGCCGCCTGGTTCGAGCTGTTCGACGGCACGCAGACCATCGCCATGGGCTCGATTCGCGGCCTGAAGGACGCCAAGACCACATTCGTGATCGGTCTGCTGTGCTACTGGCTGGTGGGCGCGCCATGCGCCTGGGTGTTCGCCTTCACGCTCGGCGGGGGTGCGGTGGGTATCTGGTGGGGCTTGGCGCTGGGGCTGGCGTGTGCGGCAGTGGCGCTGACGCTGGCATTCGAATGGCGGATGAAGCGGTTGCTGGGCAAGGCGGCCGTGGGGGCGGCGGTTTCGGCCTGAAATCAGTGGCGGCCCTATCGCGGGCCGCTACCGGCTAAACACTCACCAACTGCGGCTTGGCCGCCTGGAACAGGTAGACGATCAGCTCATCGATCGGCAGCGGCCGGCTCACCAGGAACCCTTGCACCTGGTCGCAACCGAAATCACGCAGCAGACCCAGTTGCTCATCGCTTTCGACCCCTTCGGCCACCACTTCCAGGTTGAGGTTGTGCGCCAGGTTGATCATCGCGTGCACCAGCTTGCGGTTTTCTTCGCGCTGTTCCATGCCGGCGACGAAGCTGCGATCGACCTTGAGCAAGGTGATGGGCAGGCTGTTCAGGTGCACGAACGACGAAAAACCAGTGCCAAAGTCATCCAGCGAGAAACGCACACCCAGGCGCCCCAGTGCATCCATGGTCTGGCGCACCACTTCGTTGCGGCGCATCACCGCGGTCTCGGTCAGCTCGAACTCCAGCCAACGCGCATCGACGCCGTGTTCGACGATCAGCCGGCTCAGGGTCGCCAACAGCTGGCTGTCCTGGAACTGGCGGAAGCTCAGGTTCACCGCCATGTGCAGCGGCGCCAGGCCGTGCTCGCCCAAGGCCTGCATGTCACGCAGGGCGCGGGAGATCACCCAGTAGCCCAGCGGTACGATCAGCCCGCTCTGCTCGGCCAGGGGCACGAATTCGCTGGGCGGCAGCAGACCACGCTCGGCATGCCGCCAGCGCACCAGTGCCTCGAGGCCGACGATGGTGCCGTCCTTGAGGTTCAAGCGTGGCTGGTAGTGCAGTTCAAGCTCGTCACGACGCAGGGCCCGACGCAGCTCGCTTTCCAGGTCGGCGAGGCTGCGGGCGTTGCTGTTTATTCGCTCGTTGAACACGTGATACGTGCAGCCTTGGCTGCCCTTGGCCTGGCGCATGGCGATGTGCGCATGCCACATCAACGGATCGGCGCCCGCTTGCGCACGGGCATGGGCCAGGCCCAGGCTGCAGCCAAGCAGCAGGCTTTCGCCATCGATCCAGTACGGCTCGGCCAGGGCTTCGACGATACGCTCGGCGGTGCGCTCTGCGCGGCTGGGGTCGCGGCGGGTGTCGATCAGCAGCGCGAACTCATCGCTGCCCAGGCGCGCCAACTGATCACCGGCCTCCAGCTGCTGCTTGAGTCGGTTGACCACCTGCAGGATCAGGCGATCACCGCCCTGGTGCCCCAGGGCGTCGTTGACGTGACGGAAGTTGTCCAGGTCCAGGTGACCGAGGGCCAGGCCGCGGCCTGCGTTCTCCGCCAGGCGTGCGCTGAGCAGTGCCTGGAAGCCCTGGCGATTGGCGATGCCGGTGAGCGGGTCCTGCTCGGCCAGGCGTTGCAAGGTGGCGACCAGCACACCGCGTTCACGCACATGACGCAACGAGCGGCGCAGCGCGTCACTGCTCAGTTGCCCACGCACCAGCCAGTCACTCACGCCCACCGGAGGCGTCTCGGGCTCGTGCTCCAGCAGCAGGATGGTCGGCAGGTCGCAGCGTCCGGGTGTCGGCTGCAGGTCGGGCGTGGCCAGTACCACGGCCTGGCGATCGTGAACGAACAGGCTGTCCACCGCCTCCCAGTTCGGCGCAGTCAACAGTACCGCGCTGCCAGCCAGCGGCTGGACACATTCGCGCAGCAACGCAGCCCATTCCGGCTCATCGGCCAACAGCAGCAAGCGCAACGGTTCGACGGGCGTGGACAAGCGGGCTCCTTAGGGCTCGAACAGTGTGACCGAGGATGTGCCGTATCCTAACCGACAAGTGGAAATGATTCTCACTTTTATATGTGGCGTTCCCTGCCCCGCATCTCGACGGATTTTGCCGTGCATCCTGCGCGAAAGTCGCAACGCCCGCAAATCTGAATGGTGCGCTGCATCACACTGTCAGACGGTCGCGCCATAACCGACCCATGCCTGCTAGAATGCGCGGCTATTTTCTGGTTACTCCCGGTTTCTAGCATGTCCCGACTCAATCCCCGGCAACAGGAAGCCCGAGACTACGTCGGCGGCCCTCTATTGGTGCTCGCCGGTGCAGGCTCCGGCAAGACCAGCGTGATCACGCGCAAGATTGCCCACCTCATCCAGAACTGCGGCATCCGTGCCCAGTACATCGTCGCGATGACCTTCACCAACAAGGCCGCGCGCGAGATGAAGGAGCGGGTCGGCACCCTGCTGCGTCCAGGCGAAGGCCGGGGCCTGACGGTGTGCACCTTCCACAACCTGGGCCTGAACATCATCCGCCGGGAACACCAGCGCCTGGGCTACAAGCCGGGCTTCTCGATCTTCGACGAGTCCGACATCAAGGCGCTGCTGTCGGACATCATGCAGAAGGAATACTCCGGCGACGACGGGCTGGACGAAATCAAGAACATGATCGGCTCGTGGAAGAACGACCTGATCCTGCCCGCCGAAGCCCTGGAGAAAGCGCGCAACCCGCGCGAGCAGACCGCCGCCATCGTCTACACCCACTACCAGCGCACGCTCAAGGCGTACAACGCGGTGGACTTCGACGACCTGATCCTGCTGCCGGTCAAGCTGTTCCAGGAGCACACCGACGTGCTGGAACGCTGGCAGAACCGCGTGCGCTACCTGCTGGTCGACGAATACCAGGACACCAACGCCAGCCAGTACCTGCTGGTGAAGATGCTCATCGGCATGCGCAACCAGTTCACCGTGGTGGGCGACGACGACCAGTCGATCTACGCCTGGCGTGGCGCACGCCCGGAAAACCTGATGCTGCTCAAGGAGGACTATCCCTCCCTGAAAGTGGTGATGCTCGAGCAGAACTACCGCTCCACCAGCCGCATCCTGCGCTGCGCCAACGTGCTGATCGCCAACAACCCCCACGACTTCGAGAAGCAGCTGTGGAGCGAAATGGGCGTGGGCGACGAAATCCGCGTGATCCGCTGCAAGAACGAGGAAGCCGAGGCCGAGCGCGTGGCCATGGAAATCCTCACCTTGCACCTGCGCACCAATCGCCCGTACAGCGACTTCGCCATCCTCTACCGCGGCAACTACCAGGCCAAGCTGATCGAGCTGAAGCTGCAGCACCACCAGGTGCCCTATCGCCTGTCGGGCGGCAACAGCTTCTTCGGTCGCCAGGAGGTCAAGGACCTCATGGCCTACCTGCGCCTGCTGGTCAACCCGGACGACGACAACGCCTACCTGCGGGTGATCAACGTGCCGCGCCGCGAGATCGGCTCGACCACGCTCGAAAAGCTCGGCAACTACGCCACCGAGCGCGGCGTGTCGATGTACGCGGCAAGCGAGGAGCTGGGCCTGGGCGAGCACCTCGATGCGCGCTACACCGAGCGCCTGCAGCGCTTCAAGCACTGGCTCGACGGGGTGCGTCACAAGGTTGCCCTGGAAGACCCGATCGCTGCGCTGCACGAGATGGTCAAGGACATCGACTACGAAAACTGGATCCGCCAGAACACCGCCAGCGACAAGGCGGCGGATTTCCGCATCGGCAACGTCTGGTTCCTGATCGATGCGCTGAAGAACACCCTCGAGAAGGACGAAGAGGGTGACATGACCATCGAGGACGCCATCGGCAAGCTGGTGCTGCGCGACATGCTCGAGCGCCAGCAGGAAGAGGAAGAAAACGCCGAAGGCGTGCAGATGATGACCCTGCACGCCTCCAAGGGCCTGGAATTCCCCTACGTATTCATCATGGGCATGGAGGAGGAAATCCTCCCCCACCGCTCGAGCATCGAAGCCGACACCATCGAGGAAGAACGCCGCCTGGCCTACGTGGGCATCACCCGCGCCCGTCAGACCCTGGCCTTCACCTTCGCCGCCAAGCGCAAGCAGTACGGCGAGATCATCGACTGCACGCCCAGCCGGTTCCTGGATGAACTGCCGCCGGACGACCTGGCCTGGGAAGGCCTGGAGGATGCGCCTGTGGAGGTGAAGGCGGCGCGGGGCAATAACGCGCTGGCCGACATCCGGGCCATGCTCAAACGCTGACCAACCATTACTCTTTAAACCTTTGCCGCGACCTTCTGGATGCGGCCACCTTTGCTACATCGAGGAATACACAGTGGAAGCACTGCAGCAGAAGATTCGCGAAGAAGGCATCGTGCTTTCCGATCAGGTTCTCAAAGTCGACGCGTTTCTCAACCACCAGATCGACCCTGCGCTGATGCAACTGATCGGTGACGAGTTCGCCCGCCTGTTCGCAGACTCGGGCGTGACCAAGATCGTCACCATCGAAGCGTCGGGCATCGCCCCGGCGGTGATGACCGGCCTGAAGCTGGGCGTGCCGGTGATCTTCGCCCGCAAGCATCAGTCGCTGACCCTGACCGAGAACCTGCTGACCGCTTCGGTGTACTCCTTCACCAAGCAGACCGAGAACACCGTGGCCATCTCGCCGCGTCACCTCAACAGCAGTGATCGCGTGCTGGTGATCGATGACTTCCTGGCCAACGGCAAGGCTTCACAGGCGCTGATTTCGATCATCAAGCAGGCCGGCGCCACCGTGGCGGGCCTGGGGATCGTCATCGAGAAGTCGTTCCAGGGCGGCCGCGCCGAGCTGGACAGCCAGGGCTATCGCGTCGAATCGCTGGCTCGGGTGAAGTCGCTGGAAGGCGGGGTCGTGACCTTCATCGAATAAGGCCGCTACGCGAGCTCTGTGGGAGCGGGTTTACCCGTGAATGCGATTTGGGATGCGCCATCGCATTCGCGGGTAAACCCGCTCCCACAGGGGACAGTATGTCCGAGCGTTTATTTTGCAGCCTGCAACCCCGCCAGCAGCAACCGCTGGTACAGCTCCTCCTTCAGCCCCTGCGGTTCACTCAGCCCCATCCGCACCAGATGCGCCGGATAGGCCTGAGGTTCTGGCGCATCCAGCGCCGCCTTGCCCAGCTCCAGCACCTCGCTCAGCTTGAACTTGCTCTTGAGCCAGTTCAGCGCCCGCAGCAGGTCCTGCTCCTCAGGCGTGAAGTCGCTGCCCAGCGGGTACTCGGGGAACAACCCCGCATGCCGCGCCTTGATCGCTTCCAGGCGCTCGGGCGTGTTGTCGGTGAAGCGTGCCGATAGCTCGAAGTCCCGCGCCAGCTTGCCGGCCTTCTTGGCCTGCTCCATCAAAGGTTTCTGAAAACGTGAGTCACTGATTGCCAGCAACCGTGCGATCACCTCGCTGTCGGTCTGCCCACGCAGGTCGGCGATGCCGTACTCGGTGATCACGATGTCGCGCAGGTGCCGCGGGATGGTGCAATGGCCGTACTGCCAGAACACAT
The DNA here is from genome assembly GCF_001320965.1 of Pseudomonas sp. NBRC 111143. NCBI lineage: Bacteria > Pseudomonadati > Pseudomonadota > Gammaproteobacteria > Pseudomonadales > Pseudomonadaceae > Pseudomonas > Pseudomonas sp. NBRC 111143. The sequence goes on from NZ_BCBT01000038.1 coordinate 37,747, forward strand.
TCGACGTCACCTCGCCACCCGCCTCGCGCCAGCTACGCAGCAGCAGGATCGAGCGCCCGCCCTCCAGTGCATGGCCCTGGGCGACGAAGTTGTATTGCCCGCCCACACCACTGAGCACCCGGCCATCTTCCAGCTGATCGGCCACCCCGGCACCGAGCAGGGTCATGCCGAACACCGTGTTGACGAAGCGTGCATCGCGGCGCTGGCGACGCTTGAGTGCTTCGTCGCCATACAGCTCGTTAATGAAGCTGATGGCGGTCATGGCGAAGCGTTTGCGCTGCTCAAGAGGCATCTGCCGCAAGCGCTGGTAGAAATCTGCGGTGCCGAGAAAGAACCCGCCATGCACCAGCACGCCCTGCTCGTCGGCCGGGCGCCGCACCACGCCTGCTTCGGCCAGCGCCAGCAGGCCGTTGACGAACATCTCGCTGCAGCCGTAGAGCCCTTGGGCGAAGGCATCCATACCACCCTCACGCTCGATCAGCGTTTTCCAGGGGTTCAGGTCCAGGTCTTCGAGCAACGCGCGGTAGGCGTCGTTGTCGTCCTGGCGCGCGAGCAGCGCTGCGGCCACGGCATCGCCCATGGCGCCGATGCCGATCTGCAGGGTGCCGCCATCACGCACCAGGGTGCTGGCGTACAGGCCGATGCAGTGGTCCTGGAGGGTGACCGGCATGTTCGGGGTGCAGAACAGTCGACGCTGCTCGGGGGTATCGATCAGCAGGTCGAAATCCTCGGTCTGCAATTCGGCGTCACCGGGCATGTAGGGCAGCTCGGCATGCACCTGGCCGAGCATGAGGATGGTTTCGCCTGCGGCACGGCGCTTGGCGATCATTGGCAGCAGGTCGAGGGTAATGTCGGGGTTGCAGGCCAGGCTCAGGTGATCCGGATGCTCGGGCGTGGCGGCGACGATCTGGGCGACGAGGTTCAGGCCCTTGGCGTTGATATCGCGCGCAGCGTGGCTGTAGTTGCTACTGACGTAGTCCTGCTGGGCGGTCTCGCTGTGCAGCAGCGAACCGGGCTGCATGAAGAACTGCTCGACACGGATGTTGGCCGGGAGGGTGTCGTTGCGCAGGTCGGCGAGGTAGTCGAGCTCTTCGTAGTCGGCGAAGACGCGCTCGACGAAGGGTTCGAGGAAGCGCCGCTGCAGGCCGTCACCCAGCGGCGGTCTGCCCAGGCTGAGGGCGGTGTAGATCGTCAGGCGCCGCTCGGGCAGGCTGCGGATGCGGGCATAGAGGGCGTTGACGAAGGCATTGGGTTTGCCCAGGCCCAGGGGCAGGCCCATGTGGATATGAGCCGGGAGGCGGGCCAGGACCTGGTCGACGGCCTGGTCGATCGAGCAGCGGTGGGGCATCGGGGGCTCCTGTGGCTTTGTGGGGGCTTGCAGGCTGTGACCATTACCCTGGCTGATTTGCTGACTAGCCCGGCCCTTTCGCGGGCAAGCCCGCTCCTACAGGTTGTGATCATTACCCTGGTTGATTTGCTGAACAGGCCGGCCCTTTCGCGGGCAAGCCCGCTCCTACAGGCTGTGACCATTACCCTGGTTGACTTGCTGAACAGGCCGGCCCTTTCGCGGGCAAGCCCGCTCCTACAGGTTGTGACCATTGCCCTGACTGATTTGCTGAACAGGCCGGCCCTTTCGCGGGCAAGCCCGCTCCTACAGGTTGTGACCATTACCCTAGCTGATTTGCTGACCGGGCCGACCTTTTCCCGGGGCCGGCACCTACCCCTAAATGCAAAAGCCCGCCATCAATGGCGGGCTTTACGCAAATCCAGTCCGGTCTACAGCCCGGACATCTTCTTGATCGCACCCTTGAGCTCTTCATCCGAGCAGTCGGCGCAGGTGCCCTTGGGCGGCATGGCGTTGATGCCGGTGATGGCCTTGGCCAGAATCCCGTCGAGGCCGCCCTGGTGATCGGCGCGCTCTTTCCAGGCCGCCGTGTCGCCGATCTTCGGCGCGTTCAGCAGGCCCGTGCCATGGCAGGCATTGCAGTGCTTGGCGATGATTTCGTCGGGTGTCTTGGCGCCACCGCCACCGGCCGATACGGCCACTTCCATGCCCTTGCACTCCTGGCCCTGGACGCACACCTGCCCCACCGGCTCCAGGCGCTTGGCGATGTCGTCGTTGGTCGCAGCGCTTGCATTGAGTGCCCAGAGGGCGAATACGGCTGCTGGTACGGCCAGCATTTTCTTGATTTGGTTCACGCGTACACCCTCATGGTGGCTAATCACGCCCGCCGCCACGGTTGGCGAGCGTTGAAAAGTATAGCGGCTACCCGGAAGGCGTGAAACGACCCCACACAGGAAAGGGGTATTGGCGAAACAATACGCTGCGCTGGATCAAAAGTTCGAAGGCGTGGCAGCACTGATCAGGCGGGCAGGTTCGTCGAAAGGGTTGCGGAAACGGTGCGGACGGGTGCTCTCGAAGTAGTAGCTGTCGCCCGCTTCGAGGATGAAGGTTTCGGCGCCGACCACCAGTTCAAGACGGCCTTCGAGGAGGATTCCGGTCTCTTCGCCATCGTGCGTGAGCATCTCTTCACCCGTGTCGGCCCCCGGCGGATAAACCTCGTTGAGGAAGGCGATGGCACGGTTGGGGTGCGATTTGCCGACCAGCTTCATGGTCACCGCGCCGTCGGAAATGTCGATCAGCTCGTGGGCCTTGTAGACGATCTGGGTGGGGCTTTCCGGCGCAAGCTCGACGGAAAAGAACTCGACCATCGACATGGGAATGCCGCTCAGCACCTTGCGCAGGGAGCTGATCGACGGGCTCACGCTGTTCTTCTCGATCATCGAGATGGTGCTGTTGGTTACGCCCGCCCGTTTGGCGAGTTCGCGCTGGGACAGGCCCTTGAGCTTGCGGATGGCTTGCAGTCGTTCGCCGACGTCCAAAGCTTGCGCCTCCAGAAACGGTCGAGATGGGGTCAAATGTGAACGATATCATGGCAATGCCGTTCAGTATTTACAACACGCAAGACCCCAGCCTGTCCGCTTCAGCGCCTCATTCGCCGTAATAATCCAATGGCACGCGCCGCAGGTTGCAGAAGATCTGGTAGGGAATGGTGCCCGCCTGCTGTGCCACGTCACTGGCCAGGACCTGCTTGCCCCACAGCTCGACCGGGCTGCCGATACCCGCTTCGGGCACTTCGGTGAGGTCGACGCAGAGCATGTCCATCGAGACCCGACCAATCAGTTGAGTACGCTTGCCGGCGACCACCACCGGGGTGCCGGTGGGCGCGTGGCGTGGGTAGCCATCGGCGTAACCCATCGCGACCACGCCAACCCGGGTCGGGCGCGGGCTGGTGAACTTGGCACCGTAGCCGACCGGCTCACCGGTCGGCAGTTCGCGCACGCTGATGATGCGCGATTGCAGGGTCATTACCGGTTGCAGGCGCGCAGCTGCGGCCTGCTCGACTTCGAACGGCGTGGCCCCGTACAGCATGATGCCCGGACGCACCCAATCACTCGGCACCTGCGGCCAGCCCAACACACCGGGGGAGTTGCGCAGGCTGCACTCGGCGGCCAGCCCCTGGCGGGCGGCCTGGAACACGGCGACCTGCTGCTCGGTGGTCGAGGCATCGAGCTCGTCGGCACGGGCGAAGTGGGTCATCAGCACGATGCGCGCGACCTTGCCGCTGGCCAGCAGGCGCTGGTAGGCCTCGTGGTAGTCCTTGGGGTGCAGGCCGACGCGGTGCATGCCGCTGTCGAGCTTGAGCCAGATGTTCAGCGGCTTGCGCACGGCGGTCTGCTCGATCGCTTCGAGCTGCCACAGCGAGTGCACCACGCACCACAGGTCGTGCTCGGCGATCAGCGCCAGCTCGCTGGCCTCGAAGAAGCCTTCGAGCAGCAGCACCGGAGCCTTGATCCCTGCGGCACGCAGCTCCAGGGCCTCTTCGATGCAGGCAACGGCGAAACCGTCAGCCTCGGTCTCCAGCGCCAGGGCGCAACGTACCGCACCGTGGCCGTAGGCATCGGCCTTGACCACGGCAAGGGCCTTGGCGCCGGACAATTCACGGGCCAGGCGGTAGTTGTGACGGAGGGCTTGGAGGTCGATCAGGGCACGGGCGGGGCGCATGGAGGGCAGCCTTCTGGTGGATCTGTTTATGACGGAGGAACGGTGCTGGCCTTTTCACGGGCAAGCCCGCTCCCACAAGTCCTCATCCTGCCGTGGGAGCGGGCTTGCCCGCGAAGAGGCCAGCGTTGCAATTACTGGTGAGCCGATACCGGGCTACCGTGGCCAGCACTCTCGCGGCTGTTGCCATAGCGCGAGATATCCAGCCCTTCGGCACTGATCTGCGGCTTCTTGCGCGCGATCAGGTCGGCCAGCAGGCGACCGGAACCGCAAGCCATGGTCCAGCCCAGGGTGCCGTGACCTGTATTGAGGAACAGGTTGCGGAACGCGGTGCCACCGACGATCGGGGTGCCATCCGGAGTGGCCGGACGCAGGCCGGTCCAGAAACTGGCCTGGCTCAGGTCGCCGCCGCGAGGATAAAGGTCGTTGACGATCATCTCCAGCGTTTCGCGTCGACGCGGGTTCAGCGACAGGTCAAAACCGGCGATTTCAGCCATGCCACCGACACGGATACGGTTGTCGAAACGGGTGATGGCGACTTTGTAGGTTTCGTCGAGAATGGTCGAGGTCGGCGCCATGTCGGCATCGGTGATCGGCACGGTCAGCGAGTAGCCCTTGAGCGGATACACCGGTGCCTTGATGCCCAGCGGCTTGAGCAGTTGCGGCGAATAGCTGCCCAGCGCCAGCACGTAGCGATCGGCTGTCTCCAGCTTGCCGTCGATCCACACGCCATTGATACGGTCACCGGCATGGTCCAGGCGCTGGATGTTCTGGCCGAAGCGGAACTCGACGCCCAGCTTGATGGCCATGTCGGCCAGCTTGGTGGTGAACAGCTGGCAGTCGCCGGTCTGGTCGTTGGGCAGGCGCAGGGCGCCAGCAAGGATGTCCTTCACGCCCGCCAGCGCAGGCTCCACGCGGGCGATGCCGTCGCGGTCGAGCAATTCGTAAGGCACGCCAGACTGCTCGAGCACGGCAATATCCTTGGCTGCGGCATCGACCTGGGCCTGGGTACGGAACAGTTGAGTGGTGCCCAGGGTGCGGCTCTCGTAGGCGATGCCGGTTTCGGCGCGCAGCTCGTCGAGGCAGTCGCGGCTGTACTCGGACAGGCGCACCATGCGCTCCTTGTTCACCGCATAACGATTGGCGGTGCAGTTACGCAGCATCTGCGCCATCCACAGGTACTGGTCGACGTCACCGGTCAGCTTGATGGCAAGCGGTGCGTGGCGCTCGAGCAGCCACTTGATGGCCTTGAGCGGCACGCCTGGCGCGGCCCAGGGCGAGGCATAGCCGGGCGAGATCTGGCCAGCGTTGGCGAAGCTGGTTTCCATGGCCGCCGCCGGCTGGCGATCGACCACCGTCACTTCGAAACCTTGCCGGGCCAGGTAATAGGCACTGGCGGTTCCGATCACACCGCTACCAAGTACCAGAACTCGCATCGTTTATCCCTCGCACGCGGTACACCGCAGTCTTTTGTTGAAATGGCATGGATGCGCGCAGTATAAGAATCTCGGCCCAGTGCTTTTCACTATATAAAAACCTATATTTGGCGAGAATTCTCGGCAAAAACGCCTTTCACGGAGGGGCATCCCCTATGAGAACCCAACACCAGAGCAAACGTGAACTGGACAAGATCGACCGCAACATCCTGCGCATCCTGCAGAATGACGGGCGTATCTCCTTCACCGAGCTGGGCGAGAAAGTCGGGTTGTCCACCACCCCCTGCACCGAACGTGTCCGCCGCCTGGAACGTGAGGGCATCATCATGGGCTACAACGCCCGCCTCAATCCGCAACACCTCAAGGGCAGCCTGCTGGTGTTCGTCGAGATCAGCCTGGACTACAAGTCCGGCGACACCTTCGAAGAGTTCCGCCGCGCCGTCCTCAAGCTGCCGCATGTGCTGGAGTGCCACCTGGTGTCGGGAGACTTCGACTATCTGGTGAAGGCGCGCATTTCCGAGATGGCCTCGTACCGCAAGCTGTTGGGCGACATCCTGCTCAAGCTGCCGCATGTGCGCGAATCGAAAAGCTACATCGTGATGGAAGAGGTCAAGGAGAGCCTCTGCCTGCCAATTCCGGACTGAACCGTCAGACCAGCACCTGGCGGGTGCTGGCGATATAACCATGGATCAGCCGCTCGGCCTCGGGTTCGATCGGCTGCTGCGGACCACGACCACGGGGGCAGGCCATGCGCGGCGTGGTGCCGAACAGGCGGCAGATCAGCGGGCGCTCTTCATAGACGGTGCAGCCTTGCGGGCCGAGGTGCACACAGTCCAGGCGCTCCAGCGCAGCATCCTGTTCGGCCTGGGTCTTGCGTGGCAGGCGAGCCATCTCTTCACTGGATGTGGTAACCGGGCCACAGCAGTCGTGGCAGCCGGGCTCGCATTCGAAGGACGGGATGAGTTCGCGCAGGAACTGGATCTTGTGGTTGCAAGGCATGGGCGGTGTGTCGTCGAGGTTTGTGAGGATTATAGGGCCATTCGCCGAGCAAGCCCTCGCCCGGTTGCCCAACCGCGAAACCCCAGCTTATCCTCGCCCCCTTCGCACCGACTCCAGGGCCTCCCCAGATGATCCACAGCGCGCAGCACGCCGCCTCCTACTATGCCGCCAGCAGCGCGCCGCAACCGGACTACCCCAGCCTCGAAGGCGAGCACAGCGCCGATGTGTGCATCGTCGGCGGCGGTTACTCGGGCCTGAATACCGCCATCGAGCTGGCCGAGCGCGGCTTCTCGGTGATCCTGCTCGAAGCCCGCAAGATCGGCTGGGGCGCCAGCGGTCGCAATGGCGGGCAGTTGATCCGCGGCGTTGGCCACGATGTCGAGCAGTTCCTGCCAGTGCTCGGCGAGGATGGCGTGCGCAGCCTCAAGCTGATGGGCCTGGAGGCCGTGGAGATCGCACGTCAGCGTATCGAGCGCCACGCCATCGCCTGCGACCTGACCTGGGGTTACTGCGACCTGGCATACAAGCCCGCCGAGCTGGACGGCTTCGCTGAAAATGCCGAAGAGCTGCGCAGCCTGGGCTACCGCCACGAGGTCCGCGTGGTGCCCGCGTCCGAGATCCGCAGCGTGGTCGGATCCGACAGCTTCGTCGGCGGCCTGGTCGACATGGGCTCGGGCCACCTGCATCCACTCAACTTGGCCCTGGGCGAAGCGGCCGCCGCCGAGCGCCTGGGCGTGAAGCTGCACGAGGGTTCGGCAGTAACCCGCATCGACTACGGCCCGCAAGTCCAGGTGCACACGGCGCGGGGCCGGGTGCGCGCCAGTACGCTGGTGCTATGCACCAACGCCTACCACAACGACCTCAACCGCGAACTGGGCGGCAAGGTGCTGCCCGCCGGCAGCTACATCATCGCCACCGAACCCCTGGGCGAAGCACGTGCCCGCCAGTTGCTGCCACAGAACATGGCCGTGTGCGACCAGCGCGTGGCGCTGGATTACTTCCGCCTGTCCGCCGACCACCGCCTGCTGTTCGGCGGCGCCTGCCACTACTCCGGACGCGACCCGAAGGACATCGGCGCCTACATGGGCCCGAAGATGCTCAAGGTGTTCCCGCAGCTGGCCGGCGTGCGCATCGACTACCAGTGGGGCGGCATGATCGGCATCGGTGCCAATCGCCTGCCGCAGGTCGGGCGCCTGGCCAGCCATGCCAACGTCTATTACGCCCAGGCCTACTCCGGCCACGGCCTGAACGCCACGCACCTGGCCGGACGCCTGCTGGGCGAGGCCATCAGCGGCCAGCAGGCGGGGCGCTTCGACCTGTTCGCCAAGGTACCGCACGCGACCTTCCCTGGCGGCAAGCACCTGCGCTCGCCGCTGCTGGCGCTGGGGATGCTCTGGTACCGACTCAAGGAGCTGCTCTGATCACGCTCGCCAGAATGGCTTGCACCCTTCCTCCCGAGCCTGCTGGCGGCTGATGCCGATATCCAGCAACTGGTGATCGCTCAACTCGCGCAGCACCCTGCGCGAGCGCCAGCGATGCATCATCAGCCCCAGGCGACCCAAGCCCACAGGGGCACTGGAAACCTTGGGCCACTGCCCTGCGCGCAGTTCTTCCGCCAACAGTTGCAGCCGTACATCGCTCAAGCCGTTCATTGCCATGTCTCCTGATTGCCTCGAAAGCTGGAGAAAGCATGCGCTCGGCAGACATGCACGATACAGATTCAACACAGGGTTATTATTTCCATACAGAATTGGCACAGCGGCCGCTGAATGCAGTATTTTTGGCCAATCTGTATCGCTCACCTTGACCCGCGTGTGCAGGAGTATGCCGTGACCCTCTACATGAACCTCGCCGAATTGCTCGGTGCCCGGATCGAACAAGGCCTGTATCGTCCCGGCGAACGGCTGCCGTCGGTGCGCTCATTGAGCCTGGAACACGGCGTCAGCCTGAGCACCGTACAGCAGGCCTATCGCCAGCTGGAGGACAACGGCCTGGTGGCTCCGCGCCCCAAGTCCGGCTACTTCGTCACGGAAAATCGCAGCCTGCCGGCCCTGCCCGCCATCAGCCGCCCCGCCCAACGCCCTGTGGATATTTCCCAGTGGGAACAGGTGCTCGAGTTGGTACGTGCCAGCCCACACCCCGACGTGATCCAGCTCGGCCGCGGCATGCCCGACATCGAGAGCCCGACGCTCAAGCCCCTGCTGCGCAGCCTTGCCCAGCTCAGCCGGCGCCTGGACATGCCAGGGCTGTACTACGACAACATCCACGGCAACGAAGCCCTGCGTGAACAGATCGCCCGCCTGACGCTCGACTCAGGTTGCAACCTCGGGCCAGGCGACCTGGTGGTGACCACCGGTTGTCACGAAGCGCTGTCGACCAGCATCCGCGCAGTGTGCGAGCCGGGCGACATCGTCGCGGTGGATTCGCCCAGCTTCCACGGCGCCATGCAGACGCTCAAGGGCCTGGGCATGAAGGCGCTGGAGATCCCCACGGACCCAACCACTGGTATCAGCCTGGAGGCGCTGGAGCTGGCGCTGGAGCAATGGCCGATCAAGCTCATCCAGATCACCCCCAGTTGCAACAACCCGCTGGGCTACATCATGCCCGAGGCGCGCAAGAAGGCCCTGCTGACCCTGGCCCAGCGCTACGACGTGGCGATTCTCGAAGACGATGTGTACGGCGACCTGGCCTACACCTACCCACGCCCACGCACCATCAAATCGTTCGACGAGGATGGCCGCGTACTGCTCTGCAGCTCGTTCTCCAAGACCCTGGCCCCAGGCCTGCGGGTCGGCTGGGTGGCGCCCGGGCGTTATCTGGAGCGGGTGCTGCACATGAAGTACATCAGCACCGGCAGCACGGCCTGCCAGCCCCAGTTGGCGATCGCCGACTTCATCGCTGAAGGCCACTATCAGCCGCACCTGCGCCGAGTCCGGGCGCAGTACCAGCGCGCCCGCGACCAGATGAGCGACTGGGTGACCCGCTACTTCCCGCCCGGCACCCGCGCCAGCCGGCCCCAGGGTGGCTTCATGCTGTGGGTGGAACTGCCCGAGAGCTTCGACACGCTGCGGCTGAACCGTGCGCTACTGGAACAGGGCGTACAGATCGCCGTCGGCAGCATTTTTTCGGCGTCGGGCAAGTACCGGCACTGTCTGCGCATGAATTTCGCCACCCGCGCCACCCCGGAAATCGAGGCGGCGGTACGCAAGGTAGGTGAAACTGCCTATCGCCTACTGGCGCAGGACAGTGACGCCGGGTAACTTTGCAGCGCTTTGCACGGTCCAACCTTCCAGTGACCTGTCGTACAGGACGATTCGCCTTTGAGACTCCAGCGGGCTCTGCCCCTCCTGCTGGCGCTGCTGCTCGGCCTGAGCGGCTGCGCCAGCGTCGATGCACCTCGCGACGTGAGCCAGGCGCTGCCGGCCAACGACTCGGCGTTCGGCCGCTCGGTCCAGCGTCAGGCCGCGCCCTATGAGGGGCGCTCCGGCTTTCGCCTGCTACCGAACAGCAACGAAGCCTTCCGCGCCCGCGCCGAGCTCATCCGCAACGCCCAGACCAGCATCGACCTGCAGTACTACATCGTCCACGATGGCCTGAGCACCCGCGCCCTGGTGCACGAGCTGCTGCGCGCCGCCGACCGCGGCGTGCGGGTGCGCATCCTGCTCGACGACACCACCAGCGATGGCCTGGACAGCCTGATCGGCACCCTCGCCGCCCACCCTCATATCCAGATCCGCGTGTTCAACCCGCTGCACCTGGGCCGCAGCACCGGCCTGACGCGTGCCATGGGGCGGCTGTTCAACCTGTCGCTGCAGCACCGGCGCATGCACAACAAGCTGTTCCTGGTCGACAACAGTATGGCCATCGTCGGCGGCCGCAACCTGGGTGACGAGTACTTCGACGCCGAGCCCAACCTGAACTTCACCGACATCGACCTGCTGGGTGTAGGGCCTGTGGCCGAGCAACTCGGGCACAGCTTCGACCAGTACTGGAACAGCGCCCTGAGTCGGCCGATTGGCGACTTCCTGTGGAGCACGCCGGACGCCAGCGACCTGCGCGCCAGTCGCCAGCGCCTGGAAACCTGGCTGGCGCAGGCCAGGGTGCAGCGCAAGGCGCTGTACGACCGACTGATGGCCTATCAGACCGCGCCACGCCTGGACATCTGGCGCAACGAGCTGATCTGGGCACACAGCCAGGCGCTGTGGGATGCGCCGAGCAAGGTGCTGGCCCGCGGCGAGCCCGACCCCCAATTGCTGATGACCCAGCAACTGGCGCCGGACCTGAAGAACGTACACCGCGAGCTGATCCTGGTCTCGGCCTACTTCGTGCCGGGCGAGCCAGGCCTGCTGTACCTCACCAGCCGCGCCGACGCCGGCACCTCGGTCAAGCTGCTGACCAACTCGCTCGAAGCCACCGATGTGCCGGCCGTGCACGGCGGCTATGCGCCCTATCGCCGTGCCCTGCTCGAACATGGCGTGGAGCTGTTCGAGCTGCGTCGCCAGCCCGGAGACCCGAGCGCCGCGCGCGGCGTCCTCAGCTTCAAGGGCCAGTCCGACTCGAGCCTGCACAGCAAGGCAATGGTCTTCGACCGGCGCAAGACCTTCATTGGCTCCTTCAACTTCGATCCCCGCTCGGTGCTGTGGAACACCGAGGTCGGGGTGATGGTCGACAGCCCCGAGTTGGCCGAGTACACCCGCGCGCTGGCCGAACAGGGCATGGCGCCGGCCTTGAGCTATCAACCGAAGCTGGTGGACGGGAAGATGGTCTGGGTGACCGAGGACAATGGCCAGGTGCATACCCTGACCGCTGAGCCGGGCGGAATATGGCGCCGGTTCAATGCCTGGGTGGCCAAGGCGGTGGGTTTGGAGAAGATGCTCTAGCAGGCGGGCCGCGCAAGTGCGGCCCGGCTATTTCAGGCGGAGGCGGGCTCGAACGCACCGGGACGCCGGGTCAGCAGCACCAGCCCTGCAGCCCCTGCAGCCATCAGGAACAGCAAGGCATGTCCACTGACCCACTGGCTCCCTGCCCCGGCCAGCAACGGCCCGAGCAAACAACCGATACCCCACAGTTGCGCCACATGGGCGTTGGCACGCACCAATGCGTCATCGCGATAACGCTCGCCGATCAGGATCAGCGACAGGGTGAACAAGCCCCCCGCGCTCGCACCGAACAGTACCCACAGCGGCCACACCGCCGGGGTGTGCAGCAGCAGCGGAATCGCCAGGCTCGAACCCAGCAGACTCACCGCACAGCCACTGAACAAGGCTTGCCGGGACATGCGATCGGCCAGGGCGCCAATTGGCAACTGCAGCACGGCATCGCCGACCACCACGGTGCTGACCATGAACAACGCCACTTCGGCGGTGAAGCCCTGCTGCAACACATACACCGGCAGGAGCGTCAGAATCATCGCCTCGAATGCCGCGAACAACGCAATGGCCCAGGCAATTACCGGCAAACGCCGACAGAAGGCGAACAGGTCGCGGAAGGTGACGCTGCACGCCTCGGTCGACGGCGCACCACCGCGGCCAAGCAGGAGCAAGGGTGCGAGCAACAGCAGGCCGCTGGCGGCCCAGAAACCGAAATCATCTTCCGAGCCGAGAAAGCCCAGCACCAGCGGCCCGGCCAGCTGGCTCAGGGCATAGCTGCTGCCATACAGCGCCACCAGCCGCCCGCGCCACTGCTCGACCACCAACTGGTTGATCCAGCTTTCGCCGAGGATGAACACCACCGTCAGTGACATGCCGATCAGCAGGCGTAGCGCCAGCCACAGCGGATAGCTGGGCAACACTGCCACCAACACGATCGACAACGCACCGCCCCACAGACACAGGCGCATCGCCGATGGCACGCCGACCCAACCCGCCAGTCGGCTGGCGAGGCTCGCGCCGAGCAGTACGCCGATTGCCGGCATCGCCGCCATCACGCCAATGGCGAACCCGCCGTAGCCCCAGCCTTCCAGGCGCAGGGATACCAGCGGCATGCTCACGCCGAGCGCAAGCCCGACACTGAGCACCGACGCCAGTACGGCAAAGTAGGTTCCCCAACGCATTGCAGACTCCCAGGTAATTTGTTCAGGCCCATTCGCGGGCAAGCCCGCTCCCACAGGTACACCGCCGCTCTCGAGGACGGCGCGGGGCTGTGGGAGCGGGCTTGCCCGCGAAGAAGACTACCGGTTTACAGCTTGATCCAGGTCGCCTTCAGCTCGGTGTACTTCTCCAGTGCATGCAGCGACTTGTCACGGCCGTTGCCCGACTGCTTGAAGCCGCCGAACGGTGCGGTCATGTCGCCGCCATCGTACTGGTTGACCCACACGCTGCCAGCACGCACGGCGCGGGCAGTCTTGTGCGCCTTGGAGATATCGGCGGTCCAGATGCCAGCTGCCAGGCCATACGGGGTATCGTTGGCGATGGCGATGGCCTCTTCGGCGGTGTCGAAGGCGATCACCGACAGCACCGGGCCGAAGATTTCTTCCTGGGCGATCTTCATGGCGTTGGTCACGCCGTCGAAGATGGTCGGCTCGACGTAGGTGCCGCCGGTCTCTTCGAGAATGCGTTTGCCACCGGCCAGCAGTTTGGCGCCGTCCTGATGACCGGCGTCGATGTACGACAGCACGGTGTTCATCTGCTGAGTATCGACCAGCGCACCGACCGTGGTGGCCGGATCCAATGGGTTGCCTGGCTTCCAGGCCTTGAGGGCCTCGACCACCAGCGGCAGGAACTTGTCCTTGATCGAGCGCTCGACCAGCAGACGCGAGCCAGCGGTGCAGACCTCGCCCTGGTTGAAGGCGATGGCGCTGGCAGCGGCTTCGGCGGCGGCCTGCAGGTCAGGGGCGTCGGCGAAGACGATGTTCGGGCTCTTGCCACCGGCTTCCAGCCAGATGCGCTTCATGTTCGATTCGCCCGCGTACACCATCAGTTGCTTGGCGATCTTGGTAGAACCGGTGAACACCAGGGTATCGACATCCATGTGCAGGGCCAGGGCCTTGCCGACGGTGTGGCCATAGCCAGGCAGCACGTTCAGCACGCCTGCCGGGATGCCGGCCTCGATGGCCAGTTGGGCGATGCGGATGGCGGTCAGCGGGGACTTCTCGGACGGCTTGAGCACCACCGAGTTGCCGGTGGCCAGCGCCGGGCCGAGTTTCCAGCAGGCCATCAACAGCGGGAAGTTCCATGGGACGATGGCACCCACAACGCCTACCGGCTCACGGGTCACCAGGCCCAGTTGGTCGTGCGGGGTCGGTGCGACCTCGTCGTAGACCTTGTCGATGGCTTCGGCAGTCCAGTGGATGGCCTGGGCAGCGCCCGGAATATCGATGGTGGAGGAGTCGCCGATCGGCTTGCCCATGTCCAGGGTTTCCAGCAGCGCCAGTTCCTCGACATGCTTGCGCAGCAGGTCGGCGAAGCGGATCAGCTTGGCCTTGCGCTTGGCAGGAGCCAGTTGCGACCAGACGCCAGAGTCGAAGGTGGCGCGAGCGTTTTCCACGGCGCGGTTGGCGTCGGCCAGGTCACAACTGGCAACCTTGGCCAGGAAACGTCCGTCGACTGGGCTCAGGCACTCGAAGGTTTCGCCGGAGGCGGCGTCGGTGTATTCGCCGTTGATGAAGGCGCGGCCTTCGATCTTCAGTTGCTGGGCACGCTGTTCCCAATCCGCACGAGTCAGGGTGGTCATACGAAACTCCTCCTCTTGTTAAGGTGCAGCCCCGTATTGAGGACTCACGGGCACTGTCAGAAATTCTGGCCGGGCGACAAGCGCACACGGGCATCCGACACCCTAAACCAGGCCGGTTAAACTATCAATATATTTGACACGAATGGCTTAAAAGCCTACTGATGTGCATTTTATTAAACAACAACAGGGTATCCAGCATGAGTATCGACAGCATCATCGACTTCGCCCAGGTCCTTACCGAAGCCGAGCGCTATCGCCCGGCGGCCGAGAAAATCCTCAAGGGCGAGCCGGACCAGGCGGTTTACAACCACTATTCGAGCCCCTGCGGGCAGTTCGCCGCGGGCGTCTGGGAGGGTGAGGTCGGCCAGTGGACGGTGAACTACACCGAGCACGAGTATTGCGAGATCGTCCAGGGCGTATCGGTCCTGCGCGACCAGGACGGCGGCGCCAAGACCCTGCGGGCAGGTGACCGCTTCGTCATCCCGGCCGGTTTCAAGGGCACCTGGGAGGTGCTGGAAGCGTGCCGCAAGATCTATGTGATGTTCGAGCAGAAGTGATGGCGACAGATATGTAATGCCTGGCCTGGATGCACGTACCCAAACTAGGTGATGTCCACTTCGGACATTACCCGAGGAGCATCCCGCATGACCATCGACATCCTCTGCCCAGCACGCCACGTCATCGGTACTCGCTACGTTGAAAGCGTGAAGCCCTACATCCTGGAACTGACCGGCCTGGCCGCGGCCGCAGGCCCGCAGGACATCACCACTCGCGAGATCAGGACCGACCGCGTGATGATCGGCGTCGACGTGCAGGGTTTCATCAATGGCTTGATCATTTCCTGATCCCAGCCATTTGAGTCAGGCATAAAAAAACCCGCCTTCTTGCGAAGGCGGGTTTTTTTGGTTGCCGGATCAATTACTTGATCTTGGCTTCCTTGTACACCACGTGCTTGCGGACGACCGGATCGTATTTCTTGATCTCGATCTTGTCCGGAGTGGTGCGCTTGTTCTTGTCGGTGGTGTAGAAGTGGCCGGTACCGGCACTCGAAACCAGACGGATCAATTCACGCATGATGTTCTCCCTTAAACCTTGGCGCCAGCTTTACGGATGTCGACCAGAACGGCATCGATGCCGCGCTTGTCGATGATACGCATGCCTTTGGCGGAAACGCGCAGACGCACGAAACGATTCTCGGATTCAACCCAGAAACGGTGGTGCTGCAGGTTCGGCAGGAAACGACGACGGGTTTTGTTGTTTGCGTGGGAAATGTTGTTCCCGGTTACCGGACCCTTACCGGTAACTTGACAGACTCTCGACATGCCTCAGCCCTCTAAAACCACATGCCCAACCCGGCATGGGTTGGCCGCTTAATCTCTCAGTCTATGGCGCCAAGGCGCCGTGTTTCCGGGGGTCTTATCGAACCGGCTCAGATGAGCGACAGGCCGAGCCCCTAGAAAAGAGCGCTGCTTTATACCAGAAAGGGTCGGCCACAACAACAGAAGATGCATATTCCGATCGGGCCGATCGCGCCCGGCCAGCATAGCGACAAGGCCCGCGCACTGTCGACCGCTCGTCGCCGCGCAGCATAAAAATCAGGTGGTCATTTCCCGACTGGCGCACTAGGGTAGGACGTTTCCGCCTCCAGACTGCACTGGCAGATGGGCCCCTGACCAGCCGAGGATCCACCATGCGCGTCGCCGCCCTTTCCGTTCTATTCACTTCCCTGCTCGCCGCAGGCATCGCCCAGGCAGCTCCGCTGTCGGTGTGCACCGAGGCCAGCCCGGAAGGTTTCGACGTGGTTCAGTACAACTCGCTGACCACTACCAACGCCTCGGCCGACGTGCTGATGAACCGCCTGGTCGAGTTCGACGCGGCCCAGGGCAAGGTGGTGCCGAGCCTTGCACAAAGCTGGACGGTCTCCAAAGACGGCCTGGTTTATGACTTCACGTTGCGCGGCGGCGTGAAATTCCACAGCACCGACTACTTCAAGCCGACCCGCGAACTGGACGCCGACGACGTGTTGTTCAGCTTCCAGCGCATGCTCTACCCCGCCCATGCCTGGCACAAGACCGCACCCGGCGGTTATCCGCACGCCCAGTCGCTGCAGTTGGGCAACCTGATCAAGTCGATCGAGGCGCCCGATCCACAGAGCGTACGCTTTACCCTCACCCATCCGGACGCGACCTTCCTGGCCACCCTGAGCATGGGCTTCGCCTCGATCTACTCGGCCGAGTATGCCGACAAGCTGCTCAAGGCCGGCACGCCCGAGAAGCTCAATAGCCAGCCCATCGGCACCGGCCCGTTCGTCTTCCAGCGCTTCCAGAAGGACGCCCTGGTGCGTTATCGCGCCAACCCCGACTACTTCGGCGGCAAGCCTGCGGTCGACCCGCTGGTGTTCGCCATCACCACCGACCCGAACGTGCGCCTGCAGAAGCTCAAGCGCAACGAATGCCAGGTAGCCCTGTCGCCCAAGCCGCTGGACATCGCCGAAGCCGCGAAGAACGACAAGCTGAAGGTAGCCTCCACCCCGGCCTTCATGACCGCCTTCGTGGCCATCAACAGCGAGCACCCGCCGCTGGACAAGCCCGAAGTGCGCCAGGCGATCAACCTCGCCTTCGACAAACCGGCCTACCTCAAGGCCGTGTTCGATGACACCGCCATCGCCGC
Organism: Pseudomonas sp. NBRC 111143; assembly: GCF_001320965.1. Taxonomy (NCBI): domain Bacteria; kingdom Pseudomonadati; phylum Pseudomonadota; class Gammaproteobacteria; order Pseudomonadales; family Pseudomonadaceae; genus Pseudomonas; species Pseudomonas sp. NBRC 111143. Next base: position 54,586 of record NZ_BCBT01000038.1, read on the forward strand.
CAACGGCCCCTACCCGCCCAACACCTGGAGTTACGCCAAGGACCTGCCCGGCTACGCGCTGGACCTGAAGAAGGCCAAGGCGTTGCTGACCAAGGCCGGCCTGGCCGACGGCTTCAGCACCACGATCTGGACCCGCCCGTCAGGCAGCCTGCTCAACCCCAACCCTAGCCTCGGCGCACAAATGCTCCAGGCCGACCTGGCGAAAATCGGCATCAAGGCCGAGATCCGTGTGATCGAGTGGGGCGAGCTGATCCGCCGCGCCAAGGCCGGTGAACATGACCTGCTGTTCATGGGCTGGGCGGGCGACAACGGCGACCCGGACAACTTCCTCAGCCCGCAATTCTCGTGCGCGGCGGTCAAGTCCGGGACCAACTTCGCGCGTTTCTGCGACAGCCGTCTCGACCAGTTGATCAACGCAGGACGCACCACCAACGACCAGAGCGTGCGCAGCCGTCTGTACCAGCAGGCGCAGACGCTGATCCAACAACAGGCGCTGTGGCTGCCGTTGGCGCACCCGACCGCCTCGACCCTGCTGAGCAAGGGCGTCGAGGGCTATCAGGTGAGCCCGTTCGGGCGGGTGGACTTCAGCAAGGTGTCGGTGGAGCGCTGACTGGCATTCGGTGCCGGCCTTACCCGCGAAAAGGCCGGCACTGCCTCCACTACGCCCCGATCCAACCCTGTTCCACCATCGACAACGGCTCGCCATCGCCGACGATCACGTGATCGAGCACACGCACGTCGATCAGCGCCAGCGCCTGCTTCAACGTGCGAGTCAGGTGGACATCGTCCTGGCTCGGCGCGCTGTTGCCCGACGGGTGGTTGTGACAGATGATCAACGCCGCCGCGTTATGCAGCAGTGACCGGCGTACCACCTCACGCGGATAGATGCTGGCCCGGTCTATCGTGCCGCGAAACAGGATCTCGAACGCCACGGGCCGGTGCCGGGTGTCCAGGAACAGGCAGCCGAACACCTCGCAGCGCTCATGGCGCAGCATCGACTTCAGGTAGCGCCGCACCGCAGCAGGGCTTTCCAGCGCCGGCGCGCGTTCGATGGTTTCGTCCAGGTAGCGTCGTCCAATCTCCAGCAGTGCCTGCAATTGCGCGTACTTCACCGGCCCGATGCCCGGCTCGCGCAGCAGCGCGGCGCGGTCGGCCTCGAGAAACGCCCGCAACCCGCCAAAGCGCTTGAGCAGGCTGCGCGCCAGGTCGACCACGTTGCGCCCGGCAACGCCCGAGCCCAACAGCACTGCCAACAACTCCCCATCCGACAGCACCTGCGCACCACGCGCCAGCAACTTCTCCCTCGGCCGCTCGTCCAGCGGCCATTCCCTGATGTTCATACCCCTCCTTGCGTTGTACTGCGGCGCCTTCAAGCCCTGTGTTAATCTATTTCGCCTCGTTAAATGCGACGTTCTGCCGCAGGCAATTTCAAACGTCGCCGCCCGCTTTCACTGGAAAAAGGCAAGCCTATGCAGCGGCTGTATCGCAAGCGCATCGTTCTCGGCGTGGGTGGCGGCATTGCCGCCTACAAGAGCGCCGAGCTGATTCGCCGACTCCTGGAACACGGCGCGCAGGTGCGTGTCGTCATGACCCGCGGGGGCGCCGAGTTCATCACTCCGCTGACCCTGCAGGCGCTCTCCGGCCACCCGGTGCACATGGACCTGCTCGACCCTGCCGCCGAGGCTGCAATGGGTCATATCGAACTGGCCAAGTGGGCCGACCTGGTGCTGATCGCCCCGGCCACTGCCGACCTGATGGCGCGCATGGCCCAGGGCATGGCCGATGACCTGCTGACCACACTGGTGCTGGCCACCGACGCCACCGTCGCCGTCGCCCCGGCCATGAACCAGGCCATGTGGCGCGACCCGGCCACCCAGGACAACCTCGAGCTGCTCAAGCGCCGTGGCATCCAGGTATTCGGCCCGGCCTCCGGCAGCCAGGCCTGTGGCGACGTCGGCCTGGGACGCATGCTCGAAGCCACCGATCTTGCCTGGTGCGCCGCCGAGAGCTTCAAGCGCCAGGCCCTGACCGGCAAGCACGTGCTGATCACCGCCGGCCCGACCCAGGAAAACATCGATCCGGTGCGCTACATCACCAATCATAGTTCCGGGAAGATGGGCTTTGCCCTGGCCGAAGCGGCCGCCGAAGCCGGGGCCCGGGTGACCCTCGTCACTGGCCCCGTGCACCTGCAGACCCCCGACCGGGTCAACCGCATCGACGTGGTGAGCGCGCGGGACATGCTCGCGGCCTGTGAAGCAGCCATGCCGTGCGACCTGTTCATCGCCTCGGCAGCAGTCGCGGACTACCGTCCCGAGGTGGTCGCCCCGCAAAAGCTCAAGAAAGACCCTACGACCGGCGACGGCATGCTGCTGCAGATGGTGCGCAATCCGGATATCCTTGCCACCCTCGCTGGCCGTGCCGACCGCCCGTTCAGCGTCGGTTTCGCAGCCGAGACCGAGCACCTGCTCGATTACGCAACGCGCAAGCTCAAGGACAAGAACCTCGACCTGATCGTCGCCAATGATGTGGCCAACCCCAGCATCGGCTTCAACAGCGAGGAAAACGCCCTGACCGTAATCGACCGCCAGCAGCACCAGACCCTCTTCGCGCAGACCAGCAAGGGCAAGATCGCCCGGCAACTGGTCGCCTTCATCGCCGAACGGCTCAATCAGGTTCAATAAGTTCCATGCACGCTCTTCAAGCCAAGATCCTCGACCCACGCCTGGGTACCGAATTCCCCCTGCCGCAATACGCCACCCCCGGCTCCGCCGGCCTGGACCTGCGCGCCCTGCTCAAGGAAGACACCGTCCTCGAGCCGGGCCAGACCCTGCTGATCCCCACCGGCCTGTCGATCTACATCGGCGATCCAGGCCTGGCAGCGATGATCCTGCCCCGCTCGGGCCTTGGTCATAAGCACGGCGTAGTGCTGGGCAACCTGGTCGGCCTGATCGACTCGGACTACCAGGGCGAGCTCATGGTCTCGTGCTGGAACCGCGGCAACACGCCGTTCACCATCAGCATCGGCGAGCGCATCGCCCAGCTGATCCTGGTACCGGTGGTGCAGGCGCATTTCGAAATCGTCGAAGCCTTCGACGAAACCCAGCGTGGCAGCGGCGGCTTCGGTCATTCCGGGACCCGCTGAGCCGACCGTCGGGGCCATGGACGGCGAACTCTCGGGGCTATCTACCGTCCAAGCGTTCAGTTTGCGCTTACCCAGAAGCCTTTGACCCCTTGGAGTCCCCAGAGATGAACGACATGGCCCAGCTGGTACCCGCATTGCCAGACAGCATCTTCCGTGCCTATGACATCCGCGGCATCGTCGGCAAGACGCTGCACGCCGAAACCGCCTACTGGATCGGCCGCGCCATCGGCGCCCAGACCCTCGCTCAGGGCGAGCCGAAGATCTCCGTGGGCCGCGACGGCCGCCTGTCCGGCCCGATGCTGGTCGAGCAACTGATCAAGGGCCTGGCCGATGCCGGTTGCCAGGTCAGCGACGTCGGCCTGGTGCCCACCCCCGCGCTGTACTACGCCGCCAATGTGCTGGCCGGTACGTCAGGCGTGATGCTCACCGGCAGCCATAACCCGTCGGACTACAACGGCTTCAAGATCGTCATCGCCGGCGACACCCTCGCCAACGAGCAGATCCAGGCCCTGCTGACCCGCCTCAAGACCAACGACGTACCGCGCGGCGAAGGCCACGTGGAGAAGGTCGAGATCCTCGAGCGCTACTACCAGCAGATCACCGGCGACGTGAAGCTGTCGAAAAAGCTCAAGGTCGTGGTCGACTGCGGCAACGGCGCCGCCGGGGTGATCGCCCCGCAACTGATCGAGGCCCTCGGCTGCGAGGTGATCCCGCTGTTCTGCGAGGTCGACGGCAACTTCCCCAACCACCACCCGGACCCGGGCAAGCCGGAGAACCTCGAAGACCTGATCGCCAAGGTCAGGGAAACCGGCGCCGACATCGGCCTGGCCTTCGACGGCGACGGTGACCGCGTGGGCGTGGTCACCAACACCGGCAGCATCGTCTACCCCGATCGCCTGCTGATGCTCTTCGCCCAGGACGTGCTGTCGCGCAACCCCGGCGCCGAGATCATCTTCGACGTCAAATGCACCCGTCGCCTGACTCCACTGATCGAACAGCACGGCGGCCGCGCCCTGATGTGGAAGACCGGTCATTCGTTGATCAAGAAGAAGATGAAACTGACTGGCTCGCTGCTGGCTGGCGAGATGAGCGGACACATCTTCATCAAGGAACGCTGGTACGGTTTCGACGACGGCATCTACAGTGCCGCGCGCCTGCTGGAAATCCTCAGCAAGGCCGACCAGGATGCCGAAAGCCTGTTCGCCGCGTTCCCGAACGATATTTCCACACCGGAAATCAACATCGATGTGACCGACGAGAGTAAATTCAGCATCATTGATGCACTGCAACGCGACGCCGACTGGGGCGAAGCCAACCTGACCACCATCGACGGTGTACGGGTCGACTACCCACACGGCTGGGGCCTGGTCCGCGCCTCCAACACCACACCGGTGCTGGTGCTGCGCTTCGAGGCCGACAGCGAGGCAGAACTCGACCGTATCAAGGCTGTATTCCGCACGCAGTTGCTGCGGGTCGATCCCGGCCTGCAACTGCCGTTCTGACCGACTATCTGTTCCTCACTGGAGCCCTGCATGACCCTCGATCGCGATGCCGCTTCCCATGTAGCCGAGGTTTTGTCCGAAGCACTGCCCTACATCCGCCGCTTTGTCGGCAAGACCCTGGTGATCAAGTACGGCGGCAACGCGATGGAGAGCGAAGAGCTCAAGACCGGCTTTGCCCGTGACATCGTGCTGATGAAGGCGGTGGGCATCAACCCGGTGGTCGTGCACGGCGGCGGCCCGCAGATCGGCGACCTGCTCAAGCGCCTGTCGATCGAGAGCCACTTCATCGACGGCATGCGCGTCACCGATTCGGCGACCATGGACGTGGTGGAGATGGTCCTGGGCGGCCAGGTCAACAAGGATATCGTCAACCTGATCAACCGCCACGGCGGCAGCGCCATCGGCCTGACCGGCAAGGATGCGGAGCTGATCCGCGCCAAGAAGCTCACCGTCAGCCGCCAGACCCCCGACATGACCACCCCGGAAATCATCGACATCGGCCATGTCGGCGAAGTCGTGGGCGTGAACACCGAGCTGCTGAACATGCTGGTCAAGGGCGACTTCATCCCGGTGATCGCGCCGATCGGCGTGGGCGCCAACGGTGAGTCGTACAACATCAACGCCGACCTGGTCGCCGGCAAAGTCGCCGAAGCCCTGAAAGCCGAGAAGCTGATGCTGCTGACCAACATCGCCGGCCTGATGGACAAGCAAGGCCAGGTGCTCACCGGCCTGACCACCGAGCAGGTCAACGAGCTGATCGCCGATGGCACCATCTACGGTGGCATGCTGCCGAAGATCAAGTGCGCACTGGAAGCCGTGCAGGGCGGCGTGAACAGCTCGCACATCATTGATGGCCGTGTGCCGAACGCGGTGCTGCTGGAGATTTTCACCGACAGCGGCGTGGGTACCCTGATCACCAATCGCAAGCGCCACTGATGCTTTGAGCGACGGCCCGCTCCTGCATAACCCGTAGGAGCGGGCTTGCCCGCGAAAAGTACACCGCGGTAATGGCACCGGCCATGCCGGTGTTCGCTGCGGTTCTGCGCCCCGACAAGCTTGCTCCTCCAAGGATCGCGCAGGCTTGGCCGAACCAGAACAATGAAACATGGCGCAATGCCATTATTTTTCACTGTCCCGCCCTCAACTTTCTCTCTAGGCTGCCGACACAACGTGGCAGAATGCACGCCCGTTGCAAATAGTTGCTATTTACCTGGAGAACTCGCGTGAAATACGCATCACAAGGACTCGTGCTGGCAGCTGCCGTCGCGCTCGGGTCCATCGCCGGCTGCGCTACCGAAACTTCCACCGCCGTGGCCGTACAACAGGTCGAGAGCGTCAGCCGCCCGTACAGCGGCGTGCGTGCACCGATCGCCGTAGGCAAGTTCGACAACCGTTCGAGCTACATGCGCGGCATCTTCTCCGACG